>CAYLNS010000151.1:0-5433 GCA_964385115.1 uncultured Methylomarinum sp. | reverse complement strand
AAAAAAGCATCAATGTAAATATTATGAATAAACCAAAAAAAGTTGCATTATTAACTGCAGGGGGTCTGGCTCCGTGTTTGAGTTCCGCCATTGGCAGTCTGATTGAACGTTATACCGAAATTGATCCCAGCATCGAAATTATCTGTTATCACGGTGGTTATAAAGGCTTGTTATTGGGCGATTCCTATGAAGTAACCCCTGAAATTCGTAAAAAAGCAGGTCTTTTACATCGCTTCGGCGGTTCTCCGATTGGTAACAGCCGGGTCAAGCTGACTAATGTTGATGACTGTATTAAACGTGGTCTGGTTAAAGAAGGTGAGAATCCACAAAAAGTGGCTGCTGACCAGTTAATTAAGGATGGGGTTGATGTTTTACATACCATCGGCGGTGATGATACCAACACAGCGGCAGCGGATCTGGCGGCTTTTCTGGCTGAGAATGACTATGGCCTGACGGTGATTGGTTTGCCAAAAACCATTGATAATGATGTCTTTCCTATCAAACAGTCATTAGGCGCCTGGACTGCGGCAGAGCAGGGCGCATTGTATTTTCAGAATGTGGTTGCGGAAAACAATGCGAATCCTCGCATGCTGATTGTTCATGAAGTCATGGGACGTAGTTGTGGCTGGCTGACTGCGGCAACGGCTGTGGAATATCGCAAATTACTGGATCGTTCGGAATGGTTGCCGGAAATCGGTCTGGATCGTAATGCTTTTGAAGTGCATGGTATTTTTATTCCGGAAATGGAAATTGACCTGGCCGCAGAAGCCAAGCGATTGCGTGAGGTGATGGACAAGCATGACAGTGTGAATATTTTTATTTCCGAAGGTGCCGGGCTTGAAGCGATTGTGGCTGAAATGGAAGCTCAGGGCCAGGAAGTTCCGCGTGATGCATTTGGACATGTCAAACTGGATGCGGTTAATCCGGGCAAATGGTTTGGTGAGCAATTTGCCGAGATGATTGGGGCTGAGAAAACGCTGATTCAAAAATCCGGTTATTTTGCCCGCGCCTCTGCCGCGAACGTTGAAGATATTCGCCTGATTAAATCCTGCGCTGATCTGGCGGTGGAATGTGCTTTGCGTCGTGAGCCGGGTGTAATCGGTCATGATGAAGATAATAATGATATTCTCAGAGCCATTGAGTTTCCACGGATTAAAGGCGGCAAGCCATTTGATATTGATGTTGAATGGTTTGATCAGATTCTGTCTGAAATTGGCCAGGAAAAGGGCGCCAAGGTTGAAACCAGTCATTAATATGATTTTGACCTGAATAATAAAAAAGCCCGTCATACGATGGGCTTTTTTATGGGACTGTTTCAGGCAAGGAGCAATAACGAGTAAAATGAATATTCAAACTACTGCTGACAATCAATTATGAGCCAAAAAAAGTTAACCATTCGTCGCCGGGGAATTTATCTGTTGCCCAATTTGTTTACCACAGGCGCCATGTTTGCGGGTTTCTATGCGATTACATCGGCTATTAATGGGAATTTCGAGAATGCGGCTGTTTCTCTGTTTGTCGCCATGATACTCGATGGCCTGGATGGCCGGGTGGCGCGTTTAACCAATACCCAAAGCGATTTTGGCGTGCAGTATGACAGTTTGTCGGATATGGTGTCTTTCGGTGTGGCTCCGGCTCTGGTGATGTATTTGTGGACTTTGAGTTCACTGGGTAAACTGGGCTTGTTTGCGGCTTTTGTGCACGCTGCCGGTGGTGCGCTCAGGCTGGCTCGCTTTAATACCCAGGTTGAGGTGGCCGACAAGCGCTATTTTCAAGGTTTGCCCAGTCCTGCGGCGGCAGCTGTTTTGGCGGGTGGCTTATGGTTTTCACTGGAGTTTCAGTATGATGTGGAGAGCATAAGATATCTGGTGATGTTTATGACTATCGCAACCGGTTTGTTGATGGTCAGCAATTTCAGATATTCCAGCTTTAAGGAAATTGACCCTAAAAGAAAAGTGCCTTTTTTTGTCGCAATCGTGATTATGCTGGGGATTGGTTTTGTAATGGCGCAGCCTCAGACCATGTTGTTTGTGCTGGCTTTGGTATATGCTGTTTCCGGCCCGGTGGTTACGCTGGTGTTGCGTAAAAAATGGCAAAACAGAAAAACAGAGAGCTGATTTGGCCGCGTTGAGTTGCGTCTGAGGCTTGTCGGGATAAAAACTATGCAGTATAGTAAAGATTATGAATTTTAAGCATCATTTCACACAACAAAAACGTTTTCAGCTACTGAGCGATGTGCTGAGCGTTTGTGCCTGCCTGTTATCCGGACTGTCTCTAAAGTTACTGCCCTGAGGGGCATATATCTTTATCTATAGCATTGTAAAAACTTATTGAAATTACTTAGTGTAATCCCGTCGATTATTCCAGAAGCTGCCGTTGAGCAGGGTGTCCATGACCCTGACATATCTTGGGTAAGCAATTGAGATTAAGGGGTTTTTGAACTACTGATTATGCTGGGTTGTTACAACTTATTTTTATCAACTTAGCAGTTGAAAATTCTTCATGAATTGGAGTTGTCATGAAAGACAAATTGATTATTTTTGATACGACTTTGCGCGATGGCGAGCAAAGTCCGGGTGCGTCAATGACGCGGGATGAAAAAGTACGCATTGCCAAAGCCCTGGAACGATTGAAAGTTGATGTGATTGAAGCGGGTTTTCCGGCAGCCAGTATTGGTGATTTTGAAGCGGTTCAGGCAGTTGCCGATAATATCAGCGGAAGCACTGTGTGTGGTTTGGCCAGGGCACTGAATAAAGATATTGATCGGGCAGGTGAGGCTTTGAAAGGTGCTGAAAAAGCCAGGATTCATACCTTTATCGCCACTTCACCGATTCATATGCAGAAAAAACTGAACATGCAGCCGGATCAGGTGATTGAATTTGCGGTAAAAGCGGTCAAGCGGGCCCGCCAATATACCGATGATGTCGAGTTCTCGCCGGAAGACGCCGGGCGCTCGGAAGAGGATTTTTTGTGCCGAATTCTGGAGGCGGTAATTGATGCTGGCGCGACGACGTTAAATATCCCGGATACTGTCGGTTACAGCGTGCCGCATGAATTTGGTGCGACCATTCAGAATCTGATAGAGCGTATTCCAAATTCGGACAAGGCCATTTTTTCTGTGCATTGTCATAATGATTTGGGTTTGGCCGTGGCAAATTCTCTGGCGGCAGTGATTAATGGTGCCCGACAGGTTGAATGCACTATTAATGGTCTGGGCGAACGTGCCGGTAATGCCGCTCTGGAAGAGGTGGTGATGGCGGTCAAAACCCGACATGATGTTTTTCCATGTTATACAGGGCTGGATACAACGGAAATCGTGACCTGTTCAAAATTGGTTTCATCCATTACCGGCTTTCCGGTACAGCCGAATAAAGCCATTGTCGGTGCCAATGCCTTCGCGCATGAGTCTGGTATTCACCAGGATGGGGTGTTAAAAAACCGGGAAACTTACGAGATTATGAAGGCTGAAGATGTTGGCTGGACGGCAAATCGTATGGTTTTGGGCAAGCATTCCGGCCGTAATGCTTTTAAAAGCCGCATGAATGAGCTGGGTTTTCAGTTCAGCAGCGAAGAAGAATTGAATGATGCATTCTTTCGTTTTAAACAGCTTGCCGACAAGAAACATGAAATTTTTGATGAGGATTTGCAGGCGTTGATTTCTGAAGTCAGCACCGAATCTGATGAGGAGAATATTAAACTGGTTTCTTTAAAAGTCTGTTCGGAAACCGGGGAAGTCCCGCAGGCAACTGTCACCATTCGTGTGGGACAGGATGAATTGACGGGGACGGCAACCGGCGGTGGCGCTGTTGATGCCAGTTTGAAAGCGATTGAAGCCCTGATTGATACCGGAGCGACGCTGGAATTGTATTCCGTTAATAATATCACTACGGGGACAGATGCTCAGGGCGAGGTGACTGTGCGACTGGACAAGGGCGGGCGGATTGTCAATGGTCTGGGTGCCGATACCGATATCGTGATTGCCTCGGCAAAAGCCTATATCAATGCGGTGAATAAACTTCAATCACAGGATTTTCGCCAGCATCCACAAAGCGGTGGTGATGTCTGAGCAACGCAGTGATTCAATTCGTCTGAAATATTTACAGGCAATGGGGGTTGATGTCTGGATTAGAAGAGATCAGCCCCAGCCTGTTGTTGTCTCTGAAAACCTTACAGAGAAAGATGGCGAGCCGGAAGCAAGCGTTGAACAGCAATGGGATGACTTGGCGGCTGAAGTTTTTGCTTGTCAGGCCTGTTCGTTGTCGGCAACTCGCACGCAAACGGTTTTTGGTAGCGGTAACCGTCAGGCGCAGTGGATGTTGGTTGGAGAGGCGCCCGGTCAGCAGGAGGATTTGGAAGGAAAGCCCTTTGTGGGGCGGGCCGGATTGTTATTGACCGAAATGATTCGGGCTTTGGGCTTAAGTCGGGAGCAAGTCTATATCACCAATATTTTGAAATGTCGTCCGCCTGGAAATCGTGATCCAAAGTCTGAGGAAGTGGACGCTTGCTCCACTTATCTGCAAAGGCAAATCAAACTGGTTCAGCCAAAAATAATTCTGGCTGTCGGCCGGATTGCCGCCCAGAATTTGTTGCATACGAAAGAACCGTTGGCAAAATTACGCGGAGTGGTTCATCAAATGGATGATATCCCGGTTGTAGTGATATATCATCCGGCTTATTTATTAAGAACTTTATTGGAAAAGCGAAAGGCCTGGCAGGATTTGAAGTTTGCTTTACGGGTTTTTCATCAAAGAAAAGGGTAGTTATGCGCAGGATTTTGGAAAAATTAAAGGATTTAGTCACCTATGATGCAGATCGGGAGTTCTATGCCAAGGTTTTTCCCGGCTCAGTCGAACGTCGGGATTTGATGAAGATTCGTTATATGGGGAGTGCTGATTTACCCAAAGTGCTTAAGATTGAAGCGAAAAACTATAATTATCCTTGGAGTGAAAATATTTTTCTGGAGTGTCTCAGAGCGCCAAATTATACCTGCTGGGTCTGTGAAGAAATGGATAATAAGGTCATTGGCTATTGTATTATTTCCATAGCTGTCGGTGAGGCGCATGTGATGAATTTATGCGTGGATCCTGATGCCCAGGGACTGGGAGCGGGCCGTAAAATGCTGGAAAATATGATTGAATATATCAGGCCCAAAGTACAAACCGTTTTTTTGGAGGTTAGACCTTCAAATTACAAAGCGATTCGGTTGTATCAGAGTTTAGGCTTTAACGAGATTGGAATCCGAAAAGATTATTATCCCTCTGAAAAAGGCAGGGAAGATGCTGTTATGCTGGCCCTGGAAATAGTGCCGGAAATTTAACTATAAAAGTTGGAGTGGTTTCTCAAAAAGACTCCCAAAGCCGGATGGCTTTGTGGGAGTGAGAAGTAAACAGCCTGGCTGTTTGTTTTACACAAGGAGGAAGTAAAATTCTTTAA
>CAYLNS010000150.1:0-5514 GCA_964385115.1 uncultured Methylomarinum sp. | reverse complement strand
CAGGTTTTATGACATCACTGTATCCAGAAATTGAACCGTTCAATCACTTTTTCCTTGAAACTGACAGTCCTCACCAGGTCTATGTGGAACAATGCGGCAATCCGCAGGGTATTCCTGTGGTATTTTTACATGGTGGCCCCTGTTCAGGTTGCCGGCCCGAACACCGGCGATTTTTTAACCCTGAGCTTTATCACATTATTCTACTGGACCAACGCGGAAGCGGGCGTTCACTGCCCTTTGGCGAAATCCGCAACAACACCACCCAGGATTTAATTAACGACCTGGAACAAATCCGGCAACAGCTGAAAATCTCACAATGGCTGCTATTTGGCGGTTCCTGGGGGGCTGCGCTGGCATTACTCTATGCCCAGCAATATCCAGAACAGGTTTCCGCGATGATTTTACGCGGTGTTTTTTTAGCCCGGCAAAAAGACCTGGACTGGTTTATCGATGAAGGTGCCGGCAGAATTTATCCTGAATACTGGCAAAATCTGCTGCATAGCATGCCCCAGGAACCCCTGAAACACGGCTTACTGGAAGCCCTGACTCATTCAATTTTTGCCGCCGATGAAGTCACCCGAAAACGCATCACCCGTGCCTGGATGATGTGGAGCGGACAAACCGCACTGGGCCCGTATTACGACCCCGCCAGAGAACCTGAACATATCAGCGAAAAAATGGTTAAACAGGTGCAAATGGAAATGCATTATGCCAAAAACAGATATTTTATCGCCGAAAACCAGATTCTGGAAAACTGCCCGACCATTCAGCACATCCCCTGCATGATTATTCATGGCCGCATGGACCTAGTCTGCCCGGCAGAAGCCGGATTCAGCCTGTCCAAAGCCCTGCCTGATGCTGATTTTAGCATTCTGCCCACCGCCGGCCATGTTGCAGCAGGTAATGAAATGATCAGCGCATTAGTCGATGCAACTGATAAAATGCACCCAAAAATTCAAACCGGATAAAAAATTGAAATCGAAAAAACGTCTGATTATAGGCATGACCGGCGCAACCGGCGCCATTTACGGCATCCGTATGCTGCAAATACTCAAATCTCTGGACGACTGGGAAAGCCATGTCATCATCTCTTCAGCCGGTCTGATAAACCTGAAATACGAACTGGATATGAACCGTGGACAACTGCAGGAACTGGCCGATGTTTATCACGGTATTGCCGATATTGCTTCCTGCCTGTCCAGCGGTTCATTTAAAACCGAAGGCATGATTATCGCCCCCTGCTCTATGAAAACCCTGGCTGCGATTGCTCATGGTTTTGGCGATAATTTAATCACCCGGGCGGCTGATGTCGCCTTAAAGGAACGTCGTAAAGTGGTGATTATGCCGCGGGAAACGCCCTTGAACCTGGCTCATATCCGCAACATGGCGGCTACGACAGAAATGGGCGCCATTATTTACCCGCCGATGCCGGCTTTTTACACCAAATCAGATTCAATCAGCGCCATGGTTGATGAAGGCGTAGGCCGGATTCTGGATATGTTTGGCATAGACACCGGACTGTTTAAGGAATGGACCGGGCTTACGGATTAATTGTCCCGTTACATCAAACGCGGCAATGTTGTCGGGTTTCGCTATCGCTAACCCGGCCTACAAACTACAAATGCTGTTAACATAATGGCAGTGACGCAGGAGCATGAGAACAAGACAAAATGTTGGGTTTCACTCCTCACCTCAGGCTACATTTTCCTGGAATTTTTACTGTTCCTGAAAACCAGCGGCTGTTCGGTGCCCGACAGAGCGACTTTTCTCGCTGAATCAATGGCTTCCTGTATCACTGCATGCTCAGGCGATTTACTGCAGACCGGATCGGCATTATACATATCGCCTGTTAACAGATAAGCCTGACAATGACAGCCGCCAAAATCCTTTTCTTTTTCATCACAGCTGCGGCAAGGCTCTTTCATCCAGTCAGTACCGCGGAAAAAATTAAAAGCCTTTGATTCATTCCAGATTTCTTCGATGCTGTAGTCATTGACATTCGGACAATCCAGCCCAGGAAGCTCTCTGGCTGAATGACAGGGCAAAGCCACGCCGTCGGGCGCAATCGTCAGAAAAGTAGTACCCCAGCCATTCATACAAGCCTTGGGACGCTCCTCATAAAAATCAGGAATCACATAGTAGATTTTCATGCGCCCTTTCACCGTTTCCTTAAAAGCCTGGGCTATTTTTTCAGCCTCTTCAAACTGCTCTTTGGTCGGCAACAATAAATCCCGGTTCAGATGCGCCCAGCCGTAATATTGGGTATTAGCCAGTTCCAGATAATCCGCACCTAAAGACTCGGCCATTTCCAGAATCTGCTGCATCTGATGAATATTTTCCCGGTGAACCACCACACACAACACCATCGGATAACCGTGTTTTTTCACCAGCCGCGCAACTTCCTGCTTATGCTGGTAAGACTCTGTTCCAGCCAGATGATCATTCAATTCCTGGGTACTGGCCTGTATGCTGACCTGAATATGATCCAACCCGGCCTCTTTGAGTTGAACTATTTTTTCTTCGGTCAAACCATAACCCGAAGTAATCAGATTGGAATAATATCCTAACTGACGAGCGTGTTTGACCAGCTCCGGCAAATCCTGACGGGTTAAAGGCTCGCCACCGGAAAATCCCAACTGCACCGCACCCATTTTGCGCGCCTGAGTCAGTACCCGCTTCCAGTCATCGGTACTTAATTCATCCGGATATTGAGCATAATCCAAAGGATTAGAGCAATAGGGACATTGCAGCGGGCATTTATAGCTCAGCTCCGCCAGTAACCAGCGTGGAGGGGTGATTTTAAGGTTGTTGGATCCAGCCATTTTCTAATGCAATTTCCAGAAATTGAGTAATATCATTCGTCAGCCCGCTCACTTCAAACTTTTTTTCCAGCTCGCTGACAATCTCTTCCAGCTTACGCTGCCCGTTACAGAGTTTAAGTATTTCAGCCGAGCTCTGATTAAGCTCCACCATCCCTTCCGGATATAAAATTACATCCTTTTGCTGGGCTTCTTCCCACTGCAAACGGTGTAGCGGTGAAAAACTGATGGTTTGTTCAGTATCAAGACTCATCGTTCTCTTTATTGTTCAATATTAAAATAAGGCGGCATTTCATGAACATAAGCCATATACATGGCATCGGCCATGGTCCATAAAACATCCAGCTTGAATTTCAAAATCTCCAGCATTCTTTCCTGCTGCTCGCGGGTTTTATACCAGTCCAGCGTAATTTCCAGACCATGCTCAACATCGCGACGCGCTTCCGACAGACGTTTTCTGAAATAGATATAGCCCTCTTCCTCCACCCATGGATACAATTCCGGCCAGTTATCCAGTCTCTGTTTGTGGATTTTGGGAGCAAATAATTCCGTCAATGAAGAGCTGGCCGCCTCATGCCAGTCAGAACGCCGGGCAAAATTGACATACGCGTCCACGGCAAAACGAACCCCCGGTAAGACATGTTTTAACGAGGTAATTTCCTCACGGGTCAAACCAACCGCCATACCCAGCTGAATCCAGGCTTCAATGCCCCCCGGATCATCGGGATGACCATCATGATCCAGAATCCGTTGAATCCAGATAGCGCGGGTTTTTCGATCCGGACAATTCGCCAGAATATTGGCATCTTTAATCGGAATCATAATCTGATAATAAAAGCGGTTAGCTACCCAGCCCTGTAGCTGCTGTTTGTTTAACTTGCCTTCATTCATCAAGGTGTGCATCGGGTGATGAATATGGTAGAACTTCTCCATCCCACGCAACTTGGCTTCAAACTCTTCCCGACTCCAGGGTTTTTTATCGTGCTCGCAACAACTCATAAAAAGCTCACTTGTTTACAGGTTAATTTCCAGCCCGTCATAGGCCACTTCAATACCGGCATCATCCAGTATTTTACGTTGCTCGGAATCTTCATCCAGAATCGGGTTGGTGTTATTGATATGAATCAAAATTTTACGGGTATTTTCCACACCGTTTAAAACCTCAATCATGCCGCCCGGGCCAGATTGCGGTAAATGACCGATTTCGCGGGCTCTTTTTGGGCTGATATTCTGGGCACACATTTCATCATCCGTCCAGAAAGTGCCATCAACCAGCAGACAATCAGCCTCCTGCATCGCCGCCATCACATGCGGTTCAATTTCGCCTAACCCTGGCGAATAATAAAGTTTTTTACCGGTAGAAATCTGCTCGATAATCACCCCGACATTATCGCCTTCGTGCGGATCATGACGGTGTGGTGAATAAGGCGGCGCCTTGCTTTTCAAGGCATGACTGTAAAAACGCAAATCATCAATCCCGGGGATGGTAAAACTGCTGCCGTCACAGGGAATCGGGTGATGATTAACTGTGCAATAATCTTCCAGCATCTTGAACAATGGAAAACCCGTGGTTAAATCCTGCTTGACCATATCGGTACAATAAACATCCAGCGGCTTGCCTTCGCGTAGCATCAGCATTCCGGTGGTATGGTCAATCTGGCTGTCTATCAATAAAATTGCCTTGATACCGGTATCTCTCACCCCTTCTTTGGGCTGTATCGCCGGAAATGACTCCAGCTGAGCGCGAATATCCGGAGAAGTGTTAAATAACAGCCAGTTGCGATCATCGGTACTCACAGCAATAGAGGATTGGGTGCGAGCGCTGCCCTTCATTTGCTGATGTCTAAGACGATGACAGTTGTGACAATTGCAATTCCATTGCGGAAAACCGCCACCCGCGCCGGATCCAAGAACTCTGATTTTCATATTGATTTTATCTGTATGGTTGCAAACAATGTCCGAATGATACGGGATTAAAAACTAACAGGCAAAAAAAAGGGGCCGGTAACAGCCCCTTTTTCTTTTAGACTTAATCTATTAACGGTTGTAGATGTACATAGTGACTTCAAAACCGAAACGCAGATCAGTGTATGCTGGTGTTTCCCATTTCATTATAAATACCTCCAGAAGTTTTATATTATGCTAGCTTGATCAAGTAAGCTGTTTGGAAGTATACGACGAACTGTTTTTTTTGGCAACATCCGAAAACAAATAAGCCGGGTTATTCTGTGTATGAGTTAACCCGGCTTGAAACGTCCGGTATGGATTCCCACGGAGAACGTGAAAACCAGAGACAAGGCATTGCACCGAGAATTTTCTACTCATTCCCATGCTCCTGCGTGGGAATGCATACCATTCCTGAAAAAACCAATATCAATTCCCAAAAAACCACAACAGTCATTACCTCGAAAAAAATAAAAACTTGAATGTATCTCGCATTAATGATAATAAACAGATTCTAACAATTAAAATAAAAACCAGGAGAACAAAATGGGTGAAGTAATTGAAATTATCTTTTTTATGTGGTTGATAGGAGGTCTGGCATTTGCACCGTTGGCGTACTTTATATACAAATACACAGCTAAAAATGGCGAACCCTTTGGTGATATAGAACCTCATGGTGACAACGGCTCGGCTATTGCCGACCTGGTTGACAAAGCGATAAGCCTTTTCCAGTCTAAAAAATAAATTTTCT
>CAYLNS010000149.1:0-5563 GCA_964385115.1 uncultured Methylomarinum sp. | reverse complement strand
TAAAAACCAACCGTTCCCAGGAAACAATCCGCAATCACATTAAACATTGTATGCACAAAATGGATGTGCATAACCAGGCAGAACTGATGAAAAAACTCATTTCAATTTCGGTTTTAAAGTAGTCACAATTCACATCCCTAAGCCCGCTCACACAAACATTCAGCTAACCGTTATAATGGATACTTTTAAACTGTTGAATTTTTATCAATTAGATGATTCACTCCAGCCCACCCTTAAATATCTGGCTGTTTACCGATAACAAACCCGGCCATAAAAATCAGCTGGATGGTTTGCTGAAAGCTATGGAAAAAATTACCCCGGTATCTGCAACCTGGATTGATATCAGTAACACTGAGCATTCATTTTTTAATATTTCACAGCAATTACTCAAATCAAAAAACCAGATTGATTGGTGTATTGGCGCAGGTCATAAGACTCATATTTTTCTGCTGCTGGGCAAATTATTGGCTAAGGCCCGAAGCATTGTTTTGATGAAACCCAGTTTACCGCTTTCCTTGTTTGATCGGGTCATTATTCCTGAGCATGATGGTCATTTTTCATCAGCTAATGTTATTCAAAGCACCGGCGTTATTAATAAAATACAAACCTCAACCAAGCATGATAAGCACAAAGGCCTGTTTCTTATTGGTGGCCCATCAAAGCATTACGACTGGGATAGTGAAACTATTATTCAACAGATTGAAAGCATCTCTCAACAACAACCGGAGATTCACTGGCAGCTGACGACCTCCAGACGAACACCTGCTGATTTTATCCAGCAATTACAAAATAAAAATCTGCATATACAAATCATTCCCCATACCGAAACTGATAGCCAGTGGTTACCAGAGGTGCTGGCAACGGCTGGACAGGTTTGGGTCAGTGCTGACAGCGTTTCAATGCTTTATGAGGCGTTGACCTCAGGTGCTAAAGTAGGATTGCTTAATGTCCCCAACCTGCAGAAAAGTCGTGTCCAGCAAGGTATTGATGCGCTATTGGATAGCAAAAAAATAGTGGACTTTAATCAATGGCGCTCGAACCCTGTCATGCCAGAAAATAATTCTCCGTTAAATGAAGCGGAACGGATTGCCCGTTTAATTTTGCAGCATTTTAACAATGAATCATAAACCTCTTACCGTCATTCAGGTTTTACCCGCCCTGAATGGTGGCGGCGTTGAAAGGGGAACACTGGAAATCGGTCAGTACCTGGTCCAGCAAGGTCACCGCTCAATTGTGGTTTCCGCAGGGGGCCGCATGGTAGAGCAGCTTATCCAGGAAGGCAGTGAACATTTTCAAGCCCGTATTGGTATAAAAAGTCCTGCCACCTTGAAATATATCCCGTGGTTTAGAAAATTATTGCTGAATATTCGTCCTGATATCATCCATCTACGCTCGCGCCTGCCCGCCTGGATTTGTTATCTGGCCTGGAAAAGCCTGCCACAAAATAAACGCCCTCACCTGGTCACAACATTTCATGGCCAGCACTCAGTCAATCGTTACAGCAAAATCATGACTTGTGGCGAACAGGTCATCACGGTTTCTGAGTTCATGAAAAAACATATTCTCAGCGCCTATCCCGATGTTGATGCAGAAAAAATAGTCGTCATTCCACGGGGAATAGATACATCACGCTATTACCCGGGTTATCGGCCTGATGCACAATGGCTTGAACAATGGTCACAGTATTTCCCACAAACCCGTAACAAAAAAATCCTGACCCTGCCAGGCAGAATCAGTCGTCGTAAAGGAATTGAAGATTTTATAGCTGTTATCAAATCCCTGCAGTCTGAAAATTATGCTGTCCATGGTTTAATTGTCGGCGAAACCAATTCGCAGAAAAATCAATATCTAAATGAACTGAAGCAATTGATTCAAGACCAGCAACTCAGTCATGCGATTACCTTTACCGGCCACCGCTCAGACCTGCAAAATATCCTGGCGATTTCTGATATTGTATTTTCCCTGTCCAAAAAGCCAGAATCCTTTGGCAGAACAGTCACCGAAGCATTAAGCATGGCAGTTCCGGTGGTTGCTTATGATCACGGCGGTGTCAGTGAACAATTGCAACAGCTGTTTCCGACAGGAAAAGTGCCGCTCAATGATATTGATGCAGCAGCTAAAACGGCAAAGAATATTTTAAGCCAAAAAAATATTCTCATCTCAGCCAATGAGACTTATACTCTGGCAAGAATGTGTTCTGAAACGCTTGCCGTTTATACCAGACTTACCACACCCTCAAAATCCAACATAAATAATCAGTAAAATAAAATGAAACAAGTCGTCTGCATGAAATGGGGAACATTATATGGTCCCGAATATGTCAACAAACTCTATGGAATGGTCAAACGTAATATGAAAGGTGACTTCAGGTTTGTGTGTCTGACTGATAATCCGGAAGGCGTCCGTCCCGAAGTCGAATGTCTACCTTGCCCGACGATAGATATTCCTGAACCCCTAAATAACACAGGCTGGCGAAAACTAACCCTGTGGGCGGCATCGTTGGAAAAAATGACCGGGGACTGGCTGTTTCTGGACCTGGATGTGGTAGTCACCGGTAACCTGGATGATTTTTTTGGCTATCAGCCGGAAAAAACTTTTGTTGTCATGCAAAACTGGACCCAACCCGACAGTGGTATTGGCAATACCTCTGTCTATCGTTTCAAAGTTGGCAGCCACCCTTACCTGCTGGAAAATATGGTTCAAGCGCCTTTAGAGCAAGTGGAACGCTATCGGAATGAACAGACCTATATTTCCAAAACCATCAGCGAAATAAGTTTCTGGCCAGATGACTGGTGTGTTTTATTCAAAACCCATTGTGTTCCACCCATGCCTGTCAGATGGTGGAAAGCACCTGTTTTACCGGATAACGCCCGTGTAGTGGCCTTCCCCGGTGAACCCAACCCGGATAAAGCTGTTAAAGGTATCTGGCCAGCGAAAAAATGGTATAAAAAAATCTATAAACATATCAAGCCGGCAACCTGGATTAATGATTACTGGCAGGAATAATTCGCTAACATTAAAGATTATGGCTTTTGTCAGGCCTGACATTAAGTGCGGATACACACAAAGCCGCAACCAGCCAGAAAACCTGAGCAAAATCAGATGAATAAAATGATAAATGTGAATTAAACGGAAACAGTAAGCCCATTAAAGAAAGCAAATAACCGCTGGCCAATGTAGAATCCTGACGTCTGGCCAGTGGTCTCCATTTAACAAACAGCATCCATAATCCCGCCAGATATCCCAACACGCCAATTACACCGGTTTCAGCCATAAATTCCAGAACAATCTGATGCGTATGATAAGCCCCTATTCGTTTCTCTTTCGCCAGTGATTTATCCACGAATGGATCATCATCACGGGCATATTCAGGATAAATATATCGAAAACTGCGCACCCCCACCCCGTTAATCCAATGATCGGAAAACATATTTACGGCTATCTCCCAAATAGGTAAACGCAGTGATGAGGCTTCATTGATTGATTCATAATCACCTTGAAAACCAATAATAACCGTCTCCATTCTGGATTGAAACTGGGAGGTGCTGACAATAGCACCGGCAGCCAAAAACAAAGCGAAGACCATAATCATCATTTGCCGGCGTTTTAACCCCATATTTCCTGGACGAAAAAAAACAATAAAAAACAAAGCCATCGCTACCAGTGAAACCCAGGATGAGCGATCTCCACTGATAAAAATGGTGCTGGCTAAAACCACTAGCAAACCAAAAGCCATGCCCAGGCCAAATCTCTCTTTTACCGCGGCAACCGCCCCCCCCAGAAAAGGAATTAACATCAATCCCAACCTGGGACTTTCAGCAAAAATACCGCTGACCCGGTTGCTGGAATAAGAATCCAGCCCCAGTAAATCCTTTCCAAAAAAAGCCTGAATCCAACCATCGACTGACCAGAACAGTATAACCAGGGCTATTCCACACCCAGCCAGCCGGTGAAGGGAATCGTTATTCAAGCGGGCAATCAGAAAAAGTCCGGCAAAATAAAACCGCCACATTTCAATAACAGTGGATATCGATTTTTTAAGATTAACCGCATCAACGGCGGAAAATAAAGCAGGAATCCAGAAGCATAAAAAAAACAGGGTAAACAGTTTTAATCCGGCAGATTGTCTGATTCCCTGATGATTTTTGATCAGGTCATTCGCTCCGACCAAGGCCATCAATACAACCAGACCTTCAACAATGCGCCCAAAAGGTAATACAAAAACGGACAATACCGGCAGCCAGGCCACCCACTTTGTTTGAGTTATTTTCATAAAGAATATTAAATATTCAGCAATACAACTGATAAATAGCCAATGTTCTGTCGGCAATATGCGACCAGGAAAACTGTTGTTCGGCTTTCTCCCGGGCCTTGTTACCCATTTTTTGCCTGAGACCAGCATCATTAATCAGTGTAATCAACGCATTAGCCAATGCATCTGGCGCCCCTGGCGGAACTAACAACCCAGTTTCCCCTTCACTGATCAATGCCGGTATGCCCCCGACTGTTGTGCCGACCAGGGGCAAACCCGATGCCATGGATTCCAGCCCGGTAATGCTGGTCGCTTCCATAAATGATGGCAAAACAGAAATATCAGCTGAACGATACACTTCCGGCATTTTTTCATTCGCGACATTATCAAGAAAAGTAGCCTTATCCAGCATGCCATTTTCCGTCAGGATATTAGTAACATTCTGTTTTTCCGGCCCATCGCCGGCAAAAACTATTTTGACAGGATGATTTTTTAACAAACCCACTGCATGCGCGAAAACCGTCACACCGTTTTTATCTACCAGGCGTCTGGCCAGCAAAATGGTAACAGGCTGGTCATCGGACACCGGTGTTTGTTTCGGAGTAAAGCGCTTTACATCAACGCCATTGGGAATAAAGTCGACCGGTTTTTGATATCCCACCGCCCGGGTGGCCTGACACAACTCTTCGCTGGGCGCCAAAACATGACAAATATGCGCCAGTCTTTTAACCAGGTCGGCATGGACTTTATCGCCTTTTTCAAGTCGGCGTAAAAATCCGGAAGTATGATTAGTAAAAATAACCGGAATATCTGCAATCCCTTTTGTCGCCTCCAGTGGCCTCATACCATGAACATGCAGAATATCCATCCGCTGCTGTTTTAAAAAACGTGAAAGCCAGATTTTCATAGCCGGCGTATAAAAAATCTTGGACTTGGGTATTTTGGGGCGATGAACATTCATCCCCTGCCAGACTTCAAACCGCTGCTGCTTATCGGCAATCGGCAATGTCAAAACATGAACCTCATGGCCTTTTTCGACCAACGCCTTGCCTAACTCCACAACATGCGAAGCCACTCCACCTACATTAGGGGCAAAATCCACACTGATTAATGCTATTTTCATACTGTTTATAAATAAAAAAACCGGAAAATTCCTATTGATTGATTCAAGGAAAATTCCGGTTCATAGAGAATAAAGGCAATCATCAAGATTGAACAATGTAACCTGCCAGAGACCTGTCAGCTAACCGACATAACTCAACCATTCCTGATGATCATCCCGACGACCATGCACATAATCAAAATACAGGG
>CAYLNS010000148.1:2277-5565 GCA_964385115.1 uncultured Methylomarinum sp. | reverse complement strand
GAGCTTCTGTCATGCCCGCCTTCCACATACACCACTGCCTCTGGCTTTCTGCCCCGGAAATATTTGGCGCCTTTGCCACTGGCATGCTGAAGAAAGCGGGCTTCAACATCTGTGGTAATCCCTGTATACAAACTGTTATCGCTGCAATGGATAATATACACAGACCAGTTCATCCCTGTTGTACTCACCGTTTAATCCTGTTGTTTTTTACCGGCAAATTTCAGGTTATAAACCACCGCACAACTCACCCCAACCACGATAAAAGCATAACGGGCGATAAAAACAATCAGCCCATTCCGGCTATGAATCGCCATATCTTTAAGTGTGGGCGTAATTAACCACGTCCAGGCAAAAGCCACCGTCAAATAAATCACCAAACCCACCACTGCCCAGGAAATCGCATCCCGACCCGTTTTTTGAGCAGTAAAATAAAACCAAACGGCAATCACCGCCGCTGCAAGCGTACTAATCATTTGTCACCTCTTTATTTATTGTTGTTTTAGTTGTAACAGATTAATTCCTGTCGGCTTTTTTTTCAATGAATAAAACCGGTGTTTAATCGACTGTAACAATTTCCAGCACTGGCACTTCCCAGTGTTCAACCCGGCAGCGGGCCTGGTAGGATTCTTCATTATCGGTTTTATTGCGATGAACCAAGGCAAGCACTTTGATGCTTTGAATGGATGACAGCCGGCTTTGCCAGTACTGCCGGGCGCTTTTGGATAATGCTGCGAGAGTGACGCCCTGTTTTTGAACCACTAATTTATCCCCCTGCCAGGCCAACGTCACTTTATCGCCGGTTCGGGTGTTTGATAATGCGGCATGAATGGGGTGATTGGCCGGGCACCTGCCGGCAAAGCTTAAATCCACATCTTTCAGGCCGAGGATATGATAGTGTTTATCAGGCGCAGAGCTTTGTATATCCTCCATTTCCATCTGCCGATAAAAAATGTTTGCGGCCGCTATTTCTTCCAGATAAGGATTATGACTGTCTTTTCTGTCCAACAGACACAGCGTCTCTTTGGCCCGTGTCATGGCGACATAATACAAGCGCCGGTTTTCTTCGCTGGCAACCGTCCCCCAGCCGCCGTCCAGAATTAAAACATGGTGAAACTCCATGCCCTTGACCGAGTGAATGGTGCTTAAAAAAACGCCCTGACCCAACCGGCTTTCCTTTCTTTGCTCGCTCAAGGCTTCATACAGATATTCCAGTAATAACTGTTTGTCGGTTTCGATGTTATCGGTCTCTGTCTGCCAGCCTTGTAATATCAGGATTAATTGTTGCTGCCAGATATTCGGCTGTTCCCCGCTCTGCTGCTGCAGGTAATCCAGCCAGTCGCTGGCCTTGGACAAAGTCTGCGGTGAGCTTTTAATCGCCTCTATCAATTGCAGATTTTCCCGGATACGCCAGGGTGGTAACTGCTGCTCTTTCGACAAGGCCAGGCTCAGGGGAATATTATCTGCTTCAAGCATTGACCTGACCGCATTCAGAAGTTTCCATTCCTTGCTTAACACTGCGCATTGTGACCAATCCAGACTGGTTTCCAGTTGTTTGATTCGGCTCAACTCCTGCTTTACTGCCTGTGCCTGGGCGATTTCATTTTGACAACTTATCACCTGAACCCGCCCTTTTGCCAACGGGTCGAGTTTTTCCCAACGTCCGCCGGCCGGCAGATTCTCCCGGCCCTGATTCACTTTAATCGGGTGTTGCTGTTTCATGCGGTCGTGATTATGCTGAATCAGCTGATTAGCCGCCTGGATAATATTGGCACTGGAGCGGTAATTTTCCACCAGATAAAATTGCCGGGCCTGATAATCCTCCTCAAACTGGCGGATAAAGCCGATATTGGCGCCCCGGAACTGGTAAATATTCTGGTCATCATCACCCACGGCCAGAATACTCAAGCGCGCCTCTTCATCGGTATGTCGCCCCGCCAGGGCTGAAATCAGCTGATATTGCAGGGCGTCAATATCCTGATATTCATCCACCAGAATAAAACGGTACCCCGCCAGTAACCTTTCGCGCAACTCATCCTGATCAGTCGCCAGCCCCTGCTGCTTGCCGGTTAATAAATCAATCGCCTGCTGAATCATGCTTTCAAAAGGCTTGTCAGTCTCTGCCCGATTTTGCAGCGTGCCTGTCACCGCATGACCAGACAAACGCAGACTCAAACCATGATAGGTCTGAATAGTCACTGCTCTGGCTTCCGGGCCCACCAGCTCAAACAGACGCTGTTTAAGCTCGGTGGCGGCATTGCGGTTAAAGCACAAAACCAGAATACTGCGCGCCGGCACTTGTTTAACCCGCATCAAATAGGCGCAGCGATGAATCACCACCCGGGTTTTACCCGAACCGGGGCCCGCCAGAATCAGCATGTTTTCATCTTCATCCCGGGTCACCAGCTGCTGTTGTTGCTGGTTTCGCAAATCAGTGACAATGCGTTGCCAGGCCTGCTGACTGCTGGCCTGTTCCAGAATATCCTTGCGATCTTTAAAATACTGCTTAACAAATTCGCTTTTATCCTGAGAAAAATATGCCAGTACAAAACTTAAGGCCTGGCCAATTTTTTCCAGCCCCATCAAGGCGTATTCATTCATCACATGAATCTGAAAAATACGTTCCTTGTAAAAATGCGATAACGGCTCAAAATCCTTTTTGTTATAGCGCCGCCCTTTGGATTCCGGCATTATCTGTATCGTCATCGCCTGCCGAAAAACCGCCAGACCCTGTTGCAGGGTAATCACTTTTTGTTCATGCAGAAAATTCAAGGCCCGTTCAACCGCGGCCAGCTTGTCTGTTAACGCCCCGGCCATTTCCAAATCTTTATTCAACGCTTCCAGTAAATCTTCGATGGAAAATTCCACCAGTAAATCGGCACTGCTCTTTGTTTCCGCTGGAATTTTCTGGAAGATAGCCGTCAACACAATCTGTGCGACAGCCTGCCTGCGCCGTACGATTTCTTTAATGGTCGGCCAGCCTCGTTGCAATTTGATTTGATATTGATCCAGCGAGGAATGCCTTAAAAACAAACTGCCCTTCCCGGCTGCCATCCCCTGCCCGTCACGGCTGATAGAGACCAGCAGATTTTGCAGAATATCCGGCCGGCATTCGGTAAAGCCCTGATCCAGCAGATGCTGATTGACATGCCGCAGTGATAACAGCTGCCATTCCTGTTCCCCGGCATCGGGCGCCTGTTCCTGTAACAAGGCAATCAAGGCATTTTCCAGTTGACAGATTTTTTCCAGCAACACCCGCGAAGGGCTGCTGACCTTGTAGCGGACAAAAGC
>CAYLNS010000148.1:0-2177 GCA_964385115.1 uncultured Methylomarinum sp. | reverse complement strand
CCCTGAAACACCTGGGTGCGATTTTCATTACGCTGCACAAAGTTCGCCTGCTCCAGCCATGAAACCGCAGTCACCACCTTGGTCGCGGCATCATAATCATCAGGCCGGAATGAAGTCTCGACCTGATCATCCTGTAACAGCTCGCCCGCCGTCAGAATCACATTCCCCTGCCGGTCTTTTTTGTGCCTTTTCAGGCCCCGTAAAATCCGCTCAATATCTTTTTTACTGATTTGCGAGCAGGCCGACAACTTAAACTGTTTGTCGATGTCATTTTCATCAAACAACAGAATGCAGCGAGCCTCCTGCTGATCGCGTCCGGCACGGCCGGCCTCCTGTAGATAGTTTTCCAGCGAGCCGGGAATATCGGCGTGAATCACCAACCGCACATCTTCCTTGTCCACGCCCATACCAAAGGCATTGGTGGCAGTAATCACCCGGGTATGGCCCTGGATAAAGTTTTCCTGAATATGTCTTTTCTCGGCGGCATCCTTACCGGCATGAAAAGCTTCTATACTCCAGTCCTGCTGCTTTAAAAAGGCCGCTATCTCTTCGGTCTGTTTGCGGGTTGCACAGTAAATAATGGCGCTGCCGGGCGAATTGTCACCTTCATCCTCGGGCAGATATTCCTTTAACAGGCTGTTGATACGCGGATACTTGTCAACACTATTAACTGTCAGCACTTCAAAGCTCAGATTATGACGATCGACACCACCTTCAAAGACCTGTAGGTCCAGGCCAAGTCTGGATTTGAAATGGTCTGTGATTTCCTGCTTGACATCCTGCTTGGCGGTGGCAGTAAAGCACTGCACAGCTGGCAATACTGCCTTCTGCTGTGCGGCAAATTCACTGATAAAGCGAGCGGCGTACAGATAATCCGGGCGAAAATCATGTCCCCAACCTGACAGGCAATGGGCTTCGTCAAACACCCAGCAGCCGATTTCTCGATGCTCAATGGCGTTGCGAAACCCGCGGTTGCGTAATTGTTCAGGCGACACATACAACAGGGCAATATCGCCCATCTGTACCGATTTAATCACCTCACCCCGCTCGGGACCGGTTAATGCCCCGTAAAGCGCGGCAACACTGGGTGCGCCGGTTTTACTGCGAAGGTTATCTACCTGATCTTTCATTAACGCCTGCAGCGGCGAAATCACAATCGTCAGTACACCGCGCCGCTGATAACGCACCAGCGCCGGCAGTTGATAACACAAAGACTTGCCGCCACCGGTGGGTAAAATGGCAAAGACAGACTGATCCTGCATCGCTGCCTGGACAATATCCTGCTGCAGACTGCCGCCTTCTGCATTCGCCGGTTCCGGGCGAAATGAATCAAAACCGAAATAACGCTGTAACTGATGAACCGGATCATGGGTTTGACGGCAGTAATGACAATCAGGTGACTGGCAGGGAACATCCCGCAACTGTCTGAGTACGGCAGCCACCTCTTGAAACTGTTCTCGCACCCAGGGCGGTAACACTGAATTGCCCCCGGCCACACGCAGCCATGCCAGACAATAGGCTAAGGCAGGACGTACTTCCGGATTCGGCAGATATTGCAGGATCACTCTGGCAAAAGCCGTCTGACAGACCCGTTTTTGGGTTATCTGTTTGAACAGGTCAAAGGCTTGACTGGCATTGGCCGGGGTTGCTCCCATCGCCAGCAACACATCCTGTAATCCGCAGTAATGGCTATTATCTGAAAAGGCATAATGGTAAAAAGACAGTAATTCAGTCTCGGCCTGCTGCGCCTGTAATGCCTGCCATTGATCCTGAAACAGAGACAAAGCCAGCCGGGCATCGGCCACCGGATCATTGAGACTGTCCCGCACCAGTTTGTAATTTTTGACCAGCCGGTGATAGGGGTTTTCAGGAAAGGCCAGCGGTGATAAAAACAGCGTATCAATAACCGGCTTGTGCAGAAAAGCCGAATGAGGATTCAATCGGCGGCAATGCGGTAAATCATGATGAAGAATATTGTGCCCGAGAATAAATTCAGCGTCTGCGGCAAATTCATCAAACGCCCGCAGCACCTGTTGAATATCAAAAGGTGCATGAGCCTGAAATTCCCGCCCCTGAAAAACCGCGCCAAAAGCATAAATCTCGTCTTTTTCATTGGTTTCAATATCAAAACTGCAAACCTTATCCTGAAACTCAGGCCATTCCATACTCACGCCATT
>CAYLNS010000147.1:0-5624 GCA_964385115.1 uncultured Methylomarinum sp. | reverse complement strand
GCTGGCCAATGCAGAAATGTTTAATCATACTGTTTGTGATGTGGATTGATAATAAGTGTAAATTTGGCCGCTACGTGGCCGGGATGATTCTGTTATAATCGGACGGTTATAACTGCATGTTTTTATATCATTGAAAACATATTTTTACTTTATTCATTCTGGATTGATAATTTTAAGTGGATCAAAAAAACATAAGAAACTTTTCCATCATCGCGCATATTGATCACGGAAAATCAACACTCGCCGATCGTTTTATCCAAATTTGCGGGGGACTGGCTGACCGGGAAATGGAAGCGCAGGTGCTTGACTCCATGGACCTGGAGCGGGAACGGGGAATCACCATTAAAGCCCAGAGTGTGACCTTGCACTATAAAGCAAATGATGGAGAAACTTATCAACTGAATTTTATTGATACGCCGGGACATGTGGATTTTTCCTATGAAGTCTCCAGATCACTGGCTGCCTGCGAGGGCGCTTTGCTGATTGTTGATGCCGCCCAGGGCGTTGAGGCTCAGAGTGTGGCCAATTGCTATACCGCTATTGAGCAGGGGCTGGAAGTAGTGCCGGTTTTGAACAAGATTGATTTACCTTCGGCAGATCCAGAAAAAGTCATGGCCGAAATTGAGGATGTTATTGGAATTCCGGCTGATGAAGCTTTAAAAATCAGCGCGAAAACCGGACAAGGAGTCGAGGGCGTTTTACAGCAACTGGTGGAGAAAATTCCTGCGCCCAGTGGTGATGAAAATGCGCCGCTGCAGGCATTGATTATCGATTCCTGGTTTGATAATTATCTGGGGGTTGTGTCTCTGGTTCGAATTGTCAATGGAACTTTGCGCAAGAAACAGAAAATTACCGTGATGTCGACCGGCAAATCATTTCTGGCGGAAAAAATAGGCGTTTATACACCCAAGCAGCTGGATAAGGATGTGCTGGAAACCGGAGAAGTGGGTTTTGTGGTCGCCGGTATCAAGGATATTTTTGGTGCGCCGGTAGGCGATACCATTACCGCTACAGACAGGCCGGCGACAGAGCAATTGCCGGGGTTTGAAAAGGTGCAACCGCGGGTGTTTGCCGGGCTTTACCCCGTCAGTTCTGATGATTATGGCAATATGCGCGAAGCTCTGGATAAATTACGCCTGAATGATGCGGCATTAAACTTCGAGCCGGAAACCTCGCAGGCTTTAGGTTTTGGTTTCCGTTGTGGTTTCCTGGGTATGTTGCATATGGAAATTGTGCAGGAACGTCTGGAGCGTGAATATAACATCGATCTGATTACCACAGCGCCAACGGTTATCTATGAAGTGGAGCTGCATTCCGGGGAAGTGCTGATGGTAGACAATCCGGCAAAACTGCCTGATGCCGGTTCCATCACCGAAGTGCGTGAGCCGATTATTCTGGCCAATATTCTGGTGCCTCAGGAATTTCTGGGTAATGTCATCAGTTTGTGCGTGGAAAAACGGGGTGTGCAGAAAAATATGCAATACACCAGCAGTCAGGTTTCCTTGCATTATGAATTGCCGATGAGTGAGGTGGTGCTGGATTTCTTTGACCGGCTGAAATCGGTCAGCCGGGGATATGCTTCATTCGAGTATGATTTTGTCCGCTTTGAGCCGGCGCCGCTGGTTAAACTGGATGTGCTGATTAACGGGGATAAGGTCGATGCATTGTCCATTATTGTCCACCGGGATTTGAGCCAGACCCGTGGCCGGGAACTGGTTGAAAAAATGAAGGATTTAATTCCCCGGCAAATGTATGAGGTAGCCATTCAGGCTGCCATCGGCTCTAAAATCATTGCCCGTTCGACAGTCAAGGCAATGCGTAAAAACGTAACGGCAAAATGTTATGGCGGCGATATCACTCGTAAGAAAAAATTACTGGAAAAACAAAAGGCCGGCAAGAAAAGAATGAAGCAGGTCGGCAGTATTGAAATTCCACAGGAAGCTTTTCTGGCGGTTCTGCAAGTCAAAAAAGACTGATGCGTGATTAAAATTTAAACAGGTTTTTTTATGGATTATGATTTTTCGTTTTTTCTGGTTATTGCGACGCTGGTAACCGGAGTCATCTGGGGTGCTTATCTTCTGTATCTGAAATCAACTGGTCAGGTTTTTTCGGAAGAAAAAGAGCCTGTGCTGGTGGAATATGCCCGCTCTTTTTTCCCCATTGTTCTGATTGTTCTGTTATTGCGTTCATTTTTGGCTGAACCCTTCAGGATTCCATCGGGTTCGATGATGCCTACTTTATTGATTGGCGACTTTATTCTGGTTAATAAATATGCTTATGGTATTCGCCTGCCAGTGGTGAATACCAAAATTGTTGAGATAGGCGAGCCGGAGCGGGGGGATATTGTGGTTTTCAGATTCCCTAAAAACCCGAAAGTCGATTATATTAAACGGGTAGTGGGGTTGCCGGGGGATAAAATTGCCTATTATGACAAGAAAATTTATGTCAACGGCAAACTGGCCAAACAGGTCTCGCTGGGACGTTATCAAGGGGTCGGGCAGGGTAAAAATATGACCGGTGCCCGCTTGATGCTGGAAGATTTGACCGGTGTCGAACATCAGATTTTGATTATGCCGGGAGCACCGACGGTTGAAGGAGTTTTTACCGTACCTCAAGGGCAGTATTTTGTCATGGGTGATAACCGTGATAACAGTAATGACAGTCGCTACTGGGGCACCGTGCCGGAAGCCAACCTGGTCGGCAAAGCTTTTTTTATCTGGATGAACTGGGATCTGGAGAATAAGGGGATAGGGTTTAATCGTATTGGCACAATTTTGAAATAGTCTATTCTTAAGTTGAGTAACTGATTAAATATGCTGAACAGTTACAAGAACAGACTGTTTAAACGAGGCTAATAATGAATCTGAAATTCCACAAAAACCAGCAGGGTTTAACGCTTATTTCCATTGTTTTTATCCTGATTTTAATCGGCTTTTTCACGTTGCTGATTCTGAAAATATCCCCTATTTATATGAATCATGGCAAAGTCGTCAATGCGATTGAGGCACTGAAAAATACCGATGGTGTGGAGGATATGAGCAAATCCGAAATACTATCTATTTTGGGCAAGCGCTTTGATATGAATTATGTTGATTATGTCACGCCGAGTGATTTTAAAATCGTTAAACAGCCGGGGTATGTGAAAATTGACCTGGAATATGAAAGAGTGGAACCAATTATGGGCAACTTAAGCGTATTGGTTGAGTTTCATGAAGGATTTGAAAAAGGCAGCGATGAATAGAAAACCAGAAACACTGGCAAAACAACTGGGGCTGGAATTCAATCAGCCGGAATTATTTGTCAGAGCTTTAACTCACCGGAGCATGGGGGCTAATAATAATGAGCGTCTGGAGTATCTGGGAGATTCCATTCTTGGTTTTGTCATTGCTGAGAAACTCTATGAAATGTTTCCCGAGGCCGGAGAGGGTATTTTGAGCCGGCTGCGGGCGAGTCTGGTCAATCAGACTTCGCTGGCGGAGCTTGCACGGAGTAAAAATATCGGGGATTTTCTGAGGCTGGGCTCGGGTGAGTTAAAAAGCGGCGGTTTTCGCAGGGATTCCATATTGTCTGATGCCTTGGAAGCCATTTTTGGCGCAATTGTCAAAGACCAGGGGGTGGAGCGATGTCAGGCTTTTATTCTGGAATTGTTTCAGGATAAATTGTCCCAATTGAGTGCCGATAACTGGCATAAAGATCCTAAAACACAGTTACAGGAACTGATGCAGGCGAAGCAAAAAACATTGCCTGTTTATCAATTACTGGGCCAGTCAGGTGCTGCACATGATCAAATTTTTAAAATCCAGTGTTCTGTTGAAATATCCGATGAACCCACGGTAGGAACCGGAGTGTCCCGTAAAAAAGCAGAACAAATGGCGGCAGAGAAAATGCTGAAAAAACTGGAGAAAAAAATATCATGAAATGCGGCTATGTTGCCTTGATTGGCCGGCCTAATGTGGGTAAGTCCACATTAATGAATCATATGCTGGGGCAGAAAATCAGCATTACTTCAAGAAAACCTCAAACCACAAGGCATCGTATTCTGGGGATTAATACCACCGGGCAGGGACAGGTCATTTACATGGATACTCCCGGAATGCATCAGGATGAAAAAAAAGCGTTGAATCGTTATCTGAACAAGACGGCTGATACGACATTATTGGGTGTGGATGTGGTGGTCTGGCTGATTGATGGTTTGTCATTTCATGAATATGATGAGGTGATTTTTAAAAAACTGGAACGGGCCGGTTTGCCGGTTATTCTGGTTGTCAACAAGGTGGATAAGGTTAAAGATAAGGATGCTGTTCTGGCTTTTTTTGACGAGGCGAGAAAGCGATTTCCTTTTCAGCAGATGATACCGGTGTCGGCATTGAAAGCTATTAATCTGGATAAGCTGGAGCAGGCAATCATGGAATTATTACCCGAAGGTGGTTTGATTTATCCTGAAGATCAGATTACCGATCGTCCCGAGCGGTTTCTGGCGGCAGAAATTATCCGGGAAAAACTGACCCGTCGTCTGGGGGATGAGTTACCCTATGCGATTACAGTGGAAATTGAACGCTATGAAGAACAGCCTGGTATTACTAAGATTTATGCCATTATCTGGGTAGAAAGAGACAGTCAGAAAAATATCGTCATCGGCAAACAGGGGGAGCTGCTTAAAAAAGTGGGAACCGATGCCCGCGCTGATATTGAAAAACTGATTGGGCAAAAAGTCTATTTGCAGCTTTGGACCAAGGTTAAAAAAGGCTGGTCAAATAATGAAAGATCGCTGCAAAGTCTGGGGTTTAGCGATACCTGACAGTGGGACAGGCAGGCAGAGAATTACAATCGGGCTTTATACTGCAGCATAAAAATTATAAGGAAAGCAGCCTGATTCTGGATGTATTAACGTCTGATAACGGTATTATCCCGATATTGGCAAAAGGCGTCAGAAACAAGCATTCCCGCTGGGCAGGTGTGTTGTTACCGTTTTCCCGGCTTGATTTATGCTGGAGCGGGAAAGGCGACTTAAAAACCCTGGTCCATGTCGAATTTTCTGAAAAATATCCGCTGCAGGGAATGGCGCTGTATTGTGGTTTTTATGTCAATGAATTGACCAGTTGTTTTTTACATCCATACGATTCGCATCCTGAGGTTTTCAGGCTTTATCAGCATTGTCTTGAGCAATTACAACATAATCAACAGATTGAACGGATTCTCAGAGCGTTTGAATTAAAACTAATGGAATTATCCGGTTACGGTTTACAGCTGGACTGTGATGGGCAGGGGTTTCCAATCAAGCCGGATAACAAATATTATTATCAGGTAAATCAGGGACTGATTTGTGATGAACAGGGAAATTTATCCGGAAAAATGCTGCTGGCCTTACAGCAGCAAAAAAGCTTAAGTGAAAAATATCAGGCGGAAGCCAAGCAATTGCTGAGATTAGTGATTGATCATCATTTGCAGGGTAAAAAATTAAAAAGCCGTTCAGTGTTGGCTAATATAATTCGTTATTTATAAGGAAGTGGTAACTACTCAGCATATTTTGGTGTTTAATATCAGTCACTTACTCCAGAAGACGCCGTACACATCCGTGTAGGCTTGTATGTGACATCCTTGTCACATACACTTCTTCCGTAAGC
>CAYLNS010000146.1:0-5699 GCA_964385115.1 uncultured Methylomarinum sp. | reverse complement strand
TGGTAGTGGTGGTAATGTAGACATATCTGTAAGCAGCACTCAGCTGGTTCTAACCAATGAATATAGAGTTTTTATTGAAGGCAACCTATTTCTTGATTACTCTGTATTTAGTAGTAATCAAGATTTATTTATTGATAGCAACATTTCAATTATTGGCGGTCAATCTGTAAATATTTTTTCTTATGATCAAGTGCCAGTAATGCCAGACTTATCAGTAACTGAAATATTCAAAAATCCTGATATTTCTATGGATGAGATTGGTAGTATACTCATCTACTCGGATGAACCAATTACAAAGGGTATATTTGAGGCAACTAAGAATGTCTACATTGGTAATTATTTGGCAATTAAGCCCGTTCCACTCCCAGCTTCTTTATTGCTCTTTTTATCTGGTCTGGTTACACTTATCTACAAAACACCCATCATAAAAAAAGGGGGGTGGAGCTATGAATTATAGTTCAGAAAATACAGTTTTAATTTGATTATTAATCAAATAATTAACCCCGGAATGCGTGTAATCCATTATTATGGTTTGGTGTGTTTTGTTGAGGGACTAAACTAACCAAACTACCGAGTTTAAAATAAATAATCTTATTTCTACAATCAAACAGCAGGTGAATGTGTAGTGAAATAAAATGGCAAATGAAGCATGGATAAAAAAAGAGTCATTAGAATTTAGTCGAACTATTTGCCATTCAATATGTTTTGATGGAGTGGTTAAATTGTATGAACTGGGTTCATCAGAAAACAAAGTAAATTTGGCACTTTCAGATAAACTATTTCTTGATTTTTATATCTTAACCGAATTCGGAATATTTCTAAGAAAAATAGAATCTCCTTCATCTTGGCCTCTAACTAAATTGGTATACTTTGATTTAAACACACTTGATATTGTTGATATTTATGTATCAAATTCTAGTTATCAAGTGTGGAAGTCTAGTCGATATGCTGGTTGTAAATTGAAAATATCCATGGAAATACCAATAACAGGTGAAGAGCACGGAGTTATAATAAATGAATATTCACCATATGAATTATCTGAATTCTAGTAATTCAATCTATCAAGTCGTGCCTGTGTATATTGATGGATACAGAATAGATAATCAACTAAGTGCGCTAAAACGGTTTGACTGTGGCCAGGATGATGATTCCGAATAGAAACAAGACGGGGATTTCGTTAATCCAGCGAAAATAGACGTGGCTGTGAGTGTTGCGGTCGTGTTTAAAATCCAGCAGCCATTTGCCGCAGAAAATATGGTAGACAACCAGCAAGGCTATTAGAAGCAGTTTGACATGCAGCCAGCCGAAGCCGCTGTACATGGCCCAGGCATAATCAATCAACATCCAGATGCCGAAAACCAGCGTTAGAATCATGCCGGGCGTCATGATACCGTAGTAAAGCTTTCTTTCCATGATTTTAAAACGCTCAATGCTGATTTTATCGTCGCTCATGGCGTGATAGACATACAATCTGGGCAGGTAAAACAGACCGGCGAACCAGGTCACCATAAAAATCAGATGCATTGCTTTTAATATCATGGCGACCTCATTCAGGAGTTATCAAATTGTTCGGCAAGTTCAGTCAGTTGTTGTAATGACTGTTCAAATTGTTTCTGTTCGTCACAGCGGATTGTAGCATGGGCTATTTTTCGGCCTTTGCGCGGTGATTTATCATAAAGATGCAGGTGGGCGTGGTCAATGGCCAGTATCTTGTCTTCAGGAGGCATGTCGCCGATAAAATTCACCATGGCGGAAAAGCCTCTGGCGGCAGTGCTGCCCAAGGGCAGGTCGAGAATGGCGCGTAAATGATTTTCAAACTGGCTGGTTTCAGCGCCTTCAATCGTCCAGTGTCCGGAATTATGTACGCGCGGGGCAAATTCATTAGCCAGTAATTCGCCGTCTACATCAAACAGTTCCAGGGCAATAATGCCGACATAATTAAGTGCTTCCAGCAAACGGCTGACATATTCTTCCGCCTGTCTTTGTTCGGCATCATCGTGACAGCACTGGGCGACACGTAAAATCCCGCCTTTATGGCTGTTTTCTGACAGGGGATAAAACTTGATTTCGCCGTGCTGGTTTCGGACAGCAATGATGGAAACTTCCCGCTGGAAAGGGACAAAACCTTCTACGATGGACGGTGCATTTTGCATGGATTGCCAGGCATCGGCCAAATCCTGTTCAGATTGAAGAACGACCTGGCCTTTGCCGTCGTAACCCATGCGCCGGCTTTTTAAAATAGCCGGGAAGCCGACTTTAGCCACGCCTTTTTCCAGGTCTTGCAGACTGTCGACCGGGGCAAAAGGCGCTGTTTTAATCTCAAGTTGATGAAAGAAGTTTTTTTCGGTTAAGCGATCCTGAGCGACACTTAATGCCTGGGCGGGTGGAAAAACACGGGTATGGTCAGTCAGATAGTCGGCTACTTGTGCCGGGACATTTTCAAATTCGTAAGTGACCACATCGGCTTTCTCGGCCAGTTGTTGCAGTAACTTCGGGTCATCATAGTCGCCATGTAAATGTTCGGATAATCTGACGGCGCCGGCATCAGTGGCCGGGTCCAGCACAATAAAATTTTGCCCAAGCGGGATGCCGGATAATGCAATCATGCGGGCCAGTTGGCCGCCGCCCAAGATTCCTACTTTCATTCATTTGCCTCGCGTGGGTCAGGGTGGGCCAGTACCGATTCGGTCTGGTTTTGTCTGAATTGTTTTATTTTTTCTTTAAATTCCGGATGGGTGTTGGCGATAATGCTGGCCGCCAGCAATGCGGAATTAATGGCACCGGCGCGTCCGATGGCCAGAGTGCCGACCGGTATGCCGGCTGGCATTTGTACGATGGAGAGTAGGGAATCCATACCGTTCAGAGCCTTGGATTGGACCGGGACACCTAAAACCGGCAAGCTGGTTTTGGCGGCGGTCATGCCGGGCAGATGTGCGGCGCCACCAGCGCCGGCAATAATCACTTCCAGCCCTCGGGTTTCGGCGGTTTCTGCATAGCTAAACAGTTTATCCGGTGTGCGATGCGCGGACACCACTTCCACTTCGTGTGGAATATTTAATGTTTCCAGCGTTTGTGCGGCATGTTGCATGGTATCCCAATCCGAGGTTGAGCCCATGATAATGCCAATCAATGCAGTCATGCAGATTCTCCAGACGTGACTATAAAACCCTTCATTATCTCAAATTGGTTCTTGGGTATCAAACTGAGTGTTTCTTGCAGGCTGTAAAGGCTATTAAACACAAGTGGGGTTGAATTTTGCTGTTTTGCATCAATATAAATCCTGTATAGTCTTAATAAATCAGTGTAATTAAAGGAGCAAGAGGATGTCAGAAAAAACGCAACAGGTGGAACAAGATATTAAAGCGGCGATTGAGTCCGGTGATGATGTTTATCAGAAAGTCAGGGATATTACTCTTAAGGCTTTGAGTGAGCATGATTTGGATGAGGAAAATATCAAAGAAGTGGTGCAGGCGATTGGCCGGGGAATCACCCAGGGCTTGAGTGGTAATGAGGAAGTCGCGAAAAAGGAAATTGAAGAAGCGGCCGAAGCTTTGGATGATGCGTTGGTTAGCGCTGCAGAAGCGACCAAGCTGGCGGTTGAAGAGGCTGCGTCAACGGTTAAAGATTTTTCTGAACGGGATGTCAAAAAGACATTGGAAGATTTAAAGGCTCTGGAAGAATTGTTTCTGGATACCTTGAGCGATGTGGCTAAAGAAAGTTCGGAAGTGGTTGGGGAGGTTGTTTCCGGGTTTGTTCAGCATGCACGCAACTCAGGCACCGCTATTGGGGAAAGAGTACAGAAAATTGCTGAATCTTTGGAAAATGTTGCTGTGGTGGGCGGCCAGACTGTCGCCAAAACAGCGGCAGAAACGGCCGCTCAGCTGGCTAAAATAGGCAGCGGCATTCTGGCGGGGATAGCGGAGAGTCTTCAATCCGGGCGAGGTCAGAAGTAATCATAAGGAAATAATATGTTTTGGGGGATGTTGAATGCGGCCCGTGATTTGGGGCGTGTTCAGGAAATAGCCGGAATACTGATTCGCTACGGATTTGGCAGTGTTGTACAAATGCTGGGAATCACTCAGGCGCTGGAAAAAGTCGGTAAAACTTTACGTTGGCAGCATGTTGAGGATTATACCCGGCTGGATACCCCGCAGCGTCTGCGACGGGTGTTGGAGGAGCTGGGGCCGACTTTTATAAAAATGGGTCAGATTCTGTCCACACGGGTGGATTTGTTCCCCCCGGCTTATATTGCCGAATTTGAAAAGCTTCAGGACCAGGCGCCGGCTATTGAATTTTCCAGGCTTTTACCACAACTGGAAGAGGATTTAGGCGGCAAGCTGGATGAGGTGTTTTCTGAAGTGGATAAAACACCACTGGCGGTAGCATCGTTGGCCCAGGTTCACCGGGCGGTGTTGCTGGATGGAACACAGGTTGTTCTGAAAATAAGGCGTCCAGGTATTCGCCGCACGATAGAGGCGGATTTGCGTTTGTTGAACCGGCTGGTGGATGTCATGGAGGATGAAGACAGCGAATTACAACGCTATCATCCCCGCGAAGTGATAAGGCAGTTTACCCAGTCGTTGCGCCGGGAACTGGACTTTGCGGCCGAATGTCGGAATGCGGAAAGAATTGCTGAAAATTTTCAGGAAAACCCCAATATTGTTATCCCGAAAGTTTACTGGGAATGGACCGGTGAGCGGCTGAATGTACAGGAGTATATTTCCGGAATTTCCGGTAAAAATATTGATCAGTTGGAAGCAGCCGGTTTAAGCCGGAAGTTGCTGGCAGAACGGGGAACCGAGGCTATTTTGAAAATGATTATGGAAGATGGTTTTTTTCATGCTGATCCTCATCCTGGAAATGTGATTTATCTCTCTGGCAACCGCTTGGCGTTTCTTGATTTTGGTATGGTCGGACGCTTGTCTGAAAATCGCCGGGAGCAGGTTGTCAGTTTTTTATACGGCATGTTGAATCATATGCCGGAAAGAGTGGTTGAGATTCTGGAGGACTGGTCTGATGTGATTCAGACGGATGAACAGGCGTTGGCGGTTGAGATTGAGGCATTTGTCGATCAATACAGTGCGTTGGCGATAAAAGATTTGAATCTGCCGTTAATGATGGGGGATTTGATGTCCATATTACGGGATCATCATTTATCCCTGCCGCCTGATCTGGCCTTGTTGATTAAAGCTTATATAACCCTGGATGGTTTTGGCCGGCATCTGGACCCTGATTTCCAGACCCTGGAATTTGCCACGCCGTATGTTCAAAAATTGATGATAGAGCGCTATAAGCCGGATGCGATTGCTCGCCGGGGTTGGCGGAATTTGATGAACATGGCGGATATGTTGGCCGGTTTTCCCAAAGAGATGCACCATTTGCTTAGGGCCACCCGTAAAGGGCTGATACCGGTAGAAATCAGTGTCAAGCGAATGGATGCGCATGTGGACAAGATTGACCGGGCAGTCAGTCGTTTGACTATGGGAATTGTAACCGCCGCCTTGATTATCGGTACATCAATCATGATGACGGTGAAAGGCGGGCCGGAAATTATGGGCCTGCCTGCTTTTGGCTTTTTTGGTTATATTTTTGCCGCATTAGGGGGCGTTTGGTTGTTGTTTTCGATTTGGCGCAGCGGCAAGAGACGATGATTCAGCATCGTTTAATCGTGCAGGTATATCCTGAATCAATAGAATTAA
>CAYLNS010000145.1:0-5717 GCA_964385115.1 uncultured Methylomarinum sp. | reverse complement strand
TCTAAATACGCTGAGGAGTTACAAGAAATATTGCACCTTTTCATCCTCACCATAAATGGCGAAATATTACGAGGTGCTGGATAAAATAAAAAAAGCCCCGTCACAGGACGAGGCTTTTTTAATGTTTTCTATTAATCGACAAGTCAGTCAATTGTCGAAATTTCCAGCTGTTATTCCAATTTATCCCGTCTTGCAAAACAAGCCGGATCAATTTTCAGGAAATAATAATCAGGCTGGAACAATACTGACAAACTTGCGATTTTTTGGGCCTTTAGTCTCGAAAATCACTTTGCCATCTGCTGTTGCAAACAGTGTGTGATCTTTTCCAAGGCCAACATTTTCACCCGCATGAAAACGGGTACCCCGTTGACGGACCAGAATATTGCCAGCTTTTACAACCTGTCCACCAAAACGCTTGACACCCAAGCGTTTTGCATTTGAATCGCGCCCGTTCCGGGTACTACCACCTGCTTTTTTATGAGCCATTTTACATTCTCCCTATTATGCAGAAATACCAGTGATTTTAACTTCTGTATAGTATTGACGATGACCCATCTGTTTCATGTGGTGCTTACGTCTTTTAAATTTAATGATTTTGATTTTTTTATGACGGCCCTGAGAAACGACCTCGGCAGTGACTTTACCGCCTTCAACAAAGGGCTGTCCAACCTTAACGGCATCGTCTGATTGCACTAACAGCACTTTATCAAACTCAACGCTGTCACCCGTTCCCAGTTCAAGTTTTTCTATTTTTAAGGTGGTGCCTTCCTCAACACGGTATTGTTTACCACCAGTTTGAATTACTGCATACATCAGCGCAAGCTCCATCAAGCATAAAATCTGTTAAAAGTGAACAGACAATTATATTTACAAACAAAGGTTTCGTCAACTTAAATCCGACAATCACTTCCCATTGCGGTAAAATAACACAATAAATTTATTGACACCACCCCGCGTATTAAATAGCATGGCCGGTTACTTTACCTGACATCAAATTCATTTTTGTATAACAACCTTCTAAATTAATGCTAATGGCAACCACAGACCCCACACAACCCATTGATTTTGACGCAATCAAGAATCTGACCACTGCCGAAGCCGGTAAAGTGGATCAGCTGATTATTGACGAACTCAGTTCCGATGTCGTTTTAATCAACCAAATGGGGCACTATATTATTGGCAGCGGCGGCAAAAGACTGCGCCCCATGCTGTTGCTGCTGGCCGCCAAAGCATTGGGGGATGTTTCTCATAATCATCTGGTTCTTGCAGCCGTTATTGAATTTATACACACGGCGACTTTGCTGCATGATGATGTCGTGGACGAATCTGATCTAAGGCGTGGCAAAGATTCCGCCAATGCCGTCTGGGGAAATGCCGCCAGTGTTCTGGTCGGTGATTATCTTTATTCCAGTGCTTTTGAAATGATGGTTCGCACCAATAATATGCGGGTCATGGAAATTCTGTCGAAAACGACAACAGCTATCGCTGAAGGCGAAGTCCTGCAATTGTTAAACTGCAATAATCCTGAAACCAGCGAAGAAAAATATTTGCAGGTTATTGCCCGTAAAACGGCTATTTTATTCAGCGCCGCCACCCGTCTGGCTGCTGTTTTATCAGACAGCAACGATGAAACCGAAGAAGCGCTGGCCACTTATGGACAGCAATTGGGCGTTGCTTTTCAATTGATTGATGATGCCTTGGATTACAAAGCCAGCACCGAAGAATTGGGTAAAAACCTGGGTGACGACCTGGCCGAGGGCAAACCGACTCTGCCGCTGATTTATGCCATTGAACACGGTAACAAGGAACAAAGCGAAACCATTGTCAATGCAATAAAACAAGGTTCCCGCGACGCCTTTCCTGAAGTGTACCAGATTGTAAAAGACACCCGGGCTATCGAATACACCGAACAGTGCGCCGATACAGCCGCGCAAAAAGCCATTGACGCCATTGCTATCCTGCCTGATTCAGACTACAAAACCGCCCTGCAACAACTGGCGCTTTTTTCTGTGCAGCGCGATCATTAAACGGGCTACATCTCAGTTTTCTTCATAACCTGAAGCTTTGAAACCAAGCCGCTAAGCCTTGCCACTTTCTGTCTGACCGCGTGCTTAAACAGTTTTTCACCGGCTACGATTCTGACTTTGCTTTTAGCCCGGGTAATGGCCGTATACAATAACTCCCGGGTCAGCAACGGACTTATTTTATCCGGCAATACCACCAACACCTCATCATACTCAGAACCCTGGCTTTTATGAATGGTCATAGCATAAACCGTCTGACACTTTGTCAAACGACCCGGTAAAACCGTTTTAAAAGACCCGTCGGGGCGCATAAAAAAAACCAACAAACGCTGTTGCTCCGGGTCATACAAACACAAGCCCACATCTCCGTTATAAAGCTTCATTGCCGGATTATTTTCGGTCATCATCACCGGCCTGCCGACATACCAGCTCTGCCCCATGCGAATCAGATTCTGTGTCTGCAATTTTTTTTCCACCCTGAAATTAATATCGGCAACCGATAACGGCCCGTTTCTATTAGCACATAACACCTGAAAACGATTAAAAGCCGAAAAAATCTCATTCAACTCCGCGCCCTGCTTAATCAAATGCAGATATTCTCCATATTGCCCAGCAATAAAATCCACACAATCTTCCTGCAACAATGATACTTGCGAATCTTCACCACCTTCTTCCAGCAGCTTCCAGGCAGCTTGAGGCTGTCTGTCATTAACCGCTGTCGCCAGCTCCTTGATCCGCCCTGAAAAACGATAGGATTTCAGTAACGCCTGAGTATTATCCGGCAATGCGTCGGTCAAATCCGCCAACACCGAACCTGATTCAACCGACGCCAGCTGTTCCTTGTCACCCAGCAAAATCAATCTGGATCCGGGTTTTAACGCATCCACCAGTTTACTCATCAGCGCCAGATCCACCATCGAAACCTCATCCACCACCACCAGGTCAAAAGGCAATGGATTATCGGCATCATGCTTGAAATAAGGCGACATATATTGTGCCCCCAGCAGATGATGAATCGTCACCACACGCTCCGGCACGGTATTTTTAACCGATTCCGAACAAGGCAATTGCTGTTTGTTCGCAGTGATGGAATCTTCCAGCCGCATCGCCGCCTTACCGGTGGGAGCTGCCAGTGCAATCTGTAAAGGTGGATTATTCAGCTCCTGCAACACAGCCAGAATCCTGACGACAGTAGTCGTCTTACCCGTACCCGGCCCACCGGTGATAATCGTCAATGCATTGCCGACCGCTTTCAACGCCGCCTGTCTTTGCCAGTCGGTTCCATCTTCCGGCAATGCTTTAAAATACCGGTCCAGCACATTTTCCAGCTCAGCATATTCATACCGAATACCGGCCAGCACATGCAGTTGCTCTGCCAAACGCTGTTCATAAAACCAATAGCGCTGTAAATACAATCGCTCTTCTTCCAACACCAGCGCCTTGGGCTCATTATCCCCAACCAGTCTCGATGCCTTAATCAGCCGGATTTCCCCGTCATTCACTTTGATACAGCTATGTCCGTCCGCCTGGGCCGCTGACAAACGCATCAATAATCCTTTCAAACATTGCTGCTGCTGGCTGTCGTCAACAGCCGATAATTGCACAAAAAAATGCGCAAATGCCCGGTCCAGTCGACTGAATGTAAATTCTTTATTTTCCTGCTCCAACACCCCATTCATTGCAAAACTCTGACAAATTAACGATAACAGAGAAATCATACCGCTTTTACAGCTACAAACGGTATAATTCTCGTTTTTTCATTCGATTAAATCCTTATGTCCACAGTTAACAGCGAAAAACTTTCCAGCGCACGTTTCAGTCAGGCCACCGATGAATTTGTTGAGATTTTTACCGCTTCGGTCGATTTTGACCAGCGCATGGCCCAACAGGACATTGAAGGCTCGCTGGCGCATGCTCAAATGCTGTGCAAAATCGGTATTCTGACCGAACAGGAGCTGGCCGACATCCAACGCGGCCTGGAGCAAATCAGCGAGGAAATCCGCCGCGGCGATTTCACCTGGTCAGTCAAACAGGAAGATGTTCATATGAATATCGAAGCAAGACTTACCCAGTTGATTGGCATCGCCGGCAAAAAACTACACACCGGCCGCTCGCGTAATGATCAGGTCGCCACCGATATTCGTCTGTATCTGCGTCAGGAAACCGGGCTCATACTTGAGCAGTTAAAACGACTGCAACAGGCGCTGCTGAATCTGGCCGAAGCTGAAGCCGAAACCATCATGCCGGGCTTCACCCATTTACAGGTGGCCCAGCCCGTCACCTTTGGCCATCACCTGATGGCCTGGTTTGAAATGCTCAAACGGGATCGACAACGTCTTGAAGACTGCCTGAAACGCATCAACATCATGCCGCTGGGAGCTGCTGCCCTGGCCGGCACCAGTTACCCGATTGACCGGCAGATGACAGCAGAATTACTGGGCTTCAGCCAACCATCGGCCAATTCACTGGATTCGGTCAGCGACCGCGATTTTGCCATTGAATTCACCGCTGCCGCCAGCCTGATTATGATGCACCTATCCCGCTTTTCTGAAGAACTGGTGCTCTGGTCCAGCGCCCAGTTTGATTTTATTGATATGCCGGACGCCTTTTGCACCGGCTCATCCATCATGCCGCAAAAGAAAAATCCGGATGTCCCCGAACTGGTGCGCGGAAAATCAGGCCGGGTCACAGGTCACCTGGTGTCCCTGTTAATGCTGATGAAAAGCCAGCCACTGGCCTATAACAAAGATAATCAGGAAGATAAAGAACCCTTGTTCGATACCGCCGACACACTGTTAAACTGCCTGCGCGCCTTTGCCGATATGATGCCGCATATTAAAAGCAAAAAAGACAATATGTATCAGGCCGCCCGCAAAGGCTTTGCCACCGCGACCGACCTGGCCGACTACCTGGTCAGAAAAGGCATGGCTTTTCGTGATGCCCATGAAGTGGTCGGGCAAGCCGTGCGTCTGGGACTGGATACAGGCAGAGACCTGTCTGACCTGACCCTTCAGGAATTACAACAGTTTTCAGACCAGATTGAACAGGATGTTTTTGATATTCTGACCCTGGAAGGCTCGGTCTCCGCGCGAAAACATATCGGCGGCACCGCACCGGAAACCGTCCGCAAAGCCATTCAAACCGCCCGGCAAGAACTGTAGTGCATCCAACAACCATTGACCTGCTCCGTCATGGCGAAGTACAGGGCGGAGCCTGTTTCAGAGGCAGCCAGGATGACCCGCTATCCGACACCGGCTGGCGACAAATGCAACAACAAACCCGGCATATCGACTGGGACATGATCATCAGTTCACCACTGCAACGCTGCCAGAATTTTGCTCAGGAATTAAGCCGACAACAACAGATTCCGCTGCATATTGAAGCCGGTCTTCAGGAAATTGATTTTGGCATCTGGGAAGGCAAAACGGCAGCAGAAATAGAACTGGCCTTCCCCGGCCAGCTTCAGCACTATTATGATGACCCGACCCATTGTCCCCCAGCTTGTGGCGAGTCCTTTTCAGCGTTTAAAAAACGGGTGTTACAAAGCTGGGAATCCCTGCTTAAAACCTGTTCGCAGCAACATATCCTCATCATCACCCATGCCGGCGTCATCCGCCTGCTGTTCAGCCATATACTCGGGCTTGAGTATCAACAAAGCTTCCAGATTGACATCCCAACGGCTTGCCTGAGTCG
>CAYLNS010000144.1:3928-5772 GCA_964385115.1 uncultured Methylomarinum sp. | reverse complement strand
TAGAAGAAGAATACGGCGAAAAAACAATGCAAGATTACCTTGCCATGTTAAAACGCAATAAAAAAATCATGTTGATTGTTGGCCTGTCAGTTTTTTTACTGGCTGTCATCATTGCCATTAAATGGCCGGCAACCTATAAAGCAACAGCCACCATCTTGATTGAACAACAGGAAATTCCTCAGGATTTAGTCAGATCTACAGTGACCAGCTATGCCGATCAGCGGATTCAGGTGATTAGTCAGCGGGTTATGAGTACCGCCAATCTGAAGAAAATTATTGAAAAATATGGCTTATATCAGGATGAATTACAAACGCAGCCTTTATCTAAAGTGATTGATGAAATGCGTGAAGATATCCATCTGGAAATGGTCAGTGCCGATGTTGTCGATCCCGTCAGCGGCAGGCCCACTCAGGCGACGATTGCCTTTACCCTGTCTTTTGAGCATAAGTCACCACAAAAAGCACAAAAAGTGGCGAATGAGCTGGTTAACCTGTATTTGAATGAAAACCTGAGGCGTCGTACCGAGATTGCCACCGAAGCGACCAGTTTTCTGGCTATTGAAGGTAAAAAACTCAGTGAGATGATTTCAGACCTTGAGCAGAAAATTGCCAGGTTCAAGGAAGAAAATGAAACCAGTCTGCCTGAGCTGCAGCAGCTGAATATGAATCTGATGGACAGAACCGAGCAGCAACTGCTGGAAACCAATCGCCAGTTGGCAGCGGCGGAAGACCGGATTGTTTATTTACAGGCAGAGCTGGCGCAGATTGACCCTAATATGAGTATTTACTCAGAAACCGGGCAACGCATTTATGGCTCCAGAGACCGCTTAAAATCCTTACAGGCCGAATTGGTCGGGTTAAAAGCCAGATATGCGGCCAATCATCCGGATGTATTGAAAATGGAAAAGGAAATCAAAGCGCTGGAGCAGGAAGTCGGCGGGGTGGACAAGCTGGAAATTGCCAATCAGTTGAAAAGTAAAAAAGCGGAATTAGCCTCTTTGAAAGAGCGCTATTCAGACAGCCATCCCGATGTAAAAAAACTGAAAAAACAGCTTGCCAGTCTGCAAAAAGAATTGAGCAAACCTTCAAGAAAAAAGATTAAAACCGGAGCAAAGCCGGATAATCCAGCCTATATTCAGCTACAGGCACAGCTCCAGGCGGCGCAAGCGGAAAGACAAGCGATGCTGGAAGTTAAACAAAAACTGCAGAAAAGGCTGGAAAAATACGAAAAGGGCTTGTTAAAAACGCCACAAGTGGAACGGGAATATCTTAAATTAACCCGCGAACATGAAAACGCGGTGATGAAATTCCGCGAAGTAAAAGCCAAGCAGATGGAAGCGGATATGGCTCAGGCCATGGAAAAAGAAAGAAAAGCCGAGCGTTTCTCGCTGATTGAACCGCCTTTGTTGCCAGAAGAACCTTATAAACCCAACCGGCCGGCCATTATCTTTTTAGGATTTATTCTGGCAGTAGGCCTGGCGGTTGCCGTGGCATTACTTAAAGAATCGCTTAATCCTTCAGTTTATGGCGTGCGCGGATTAATGACGGTGACTGGCGAACAGCCGTTGGTGGTCGTGCCCTATATAGAAACAGCCGAAGATGTTGATAACAGCAAAAAGTTTAAACTTCGTTTGATAGCGATTATTGTGGGAGTGATAGTGTTGCTGACTGTTATTTTTCACATCTTTGTCATGCCATTGGATGTACTATGGTATGTGGTGTTCAGGAAACTGGGTATCAGTTAGCGCAAAGAGCACGATTGTGGTTCCCACGGAGACCGTGGGAGCCCATAGAGGGCGTTGCAATAGCGGTATGCATTCCCACGCAGAGCATGGGAACGAGAT
>CAYLNS010000144.1:0-3828 GCA_964385115.1 uncultured Methylomarinum sp. | reverse complement strand
CCGTGAGAACCCATACAGGGCGTTGTAATCGCAAAGAACAAGATAAACAAGTCTGGTAGCTGAATAGTTAAAAAACTTACTAAAGAACAGAAAAAGCAATGGAAAAAATCAAAAAAGCCTTAGAAAAAGCACAGCAGCAGCGAAATAATAGCGGACAATCGGCATTTGCCCCCAATATTATTACCAGGCAGGAAGAACGCCCCAAAGCCATTGTTTATTCACAAACCCGCAGCGTAAAAGTATCACCTGAACTTCTGAGGAAAAACCGGATTATCGCCGGCTTTGATGATGACCCAAGAGCCGATATATATAAAATTTTACGAACCAAGGTGCTGCATAAAATGCAGGCCAATGACTGGAATATGCTGGCGATTACCAGCCCGAACCGGGGTGCGGGTAAAACATTAACAGCCACCAACCTGGCCATCAGCATTGCCCAACACGCAAATTATTCCGTATTACTGGCCGACCTGGATTTCAGAAACCCCACCGTCCACCAGTATTTTGGCATACCGCCAGAACCTGGTTTAAGTGATTATTTTTCCGGTGAAAAAGATATACCGGAATTACTGGTACATCCAGAAATTGAAGATTTGATTATCCTGCCTGCCGGAAAACCGGTAAAACGCTCGTCGGATTTGTTGTCCACCACCAAAATGCAGAATCTGGCCAAAGAGCTTAAAACACGATACCCCGACAGAATCGTGATTGTCGATTTACCGCCATTGCTGCAAACAGACGATGCACTGGTTTTTATGCCAAATGTCGATGCCTGCATTTTAGTAGTGGCAGAAGGGGAAAATACCGAGGATGAAGTCAGAAACAGTATTCAATTAATCGAAAACAAAAAATACCTGGGCACGGTGCTGAATAAATCCCAGGATGTCAGACTTGATGAAGTTGCTTATTAAGTATGTATAAAGAATTTTATGGCTTTCATGAAAAGCCTTTCTCACTGACCCCGGATCCAGCATTTCTGTACCTGAGTAAACAGCATGAAATGGCATTGACCATGCTTAATTACGGTTTGCAGGGGGAAGCCGCCATTTCTGTCATTACCGGCGAAGTCGGTTCCGGTAAAACTACGCTGATCAGAGAATTATTACAGGCCAGTCACAATGGTTTTGAAGTGGGGCTGATATCCAATGCGCACAGCTCGTTTGGCGATTTACTGCAATGGATACTGATGGCATTTGATATTCCCTGTGATGCGCCGGACAAGGCGGGGCGATATCAGGCCTTCGTTGATTTTTTAATCAATAATTATGCACAAAACAAAAGAACTGTACTGATTATTGATGAAGCCCAGAATATGGATATCAAAACGCTGGAAGAATTGCGCCTGATATCCAATATCAATGCTGACAAACACCTGGTATTACAGTTGATACTGGTCGGCCAGCCTGAATTACAGGAAATTCTGCAGCGTCATGATCTCCGGCAACTGGCGCAGCGGGTCACTGTCGATTATCGTTTGACGGCTCTAAGTTATAAAGAAACCGTAGGCTATATCAAACATCGTCTGTTTGTTGCAGGCGGTAAAGAAACCTTGTTTGATAAATACGCCACGGCCGCTATTTTTTACCATAGCGGGGGTATTCCCCGGCTTATCAATACCCTTTGTGATTTTGCCCTGGTATTTGGATTTTCCGAAGGCGTAGAAGTGATTAACCTGGATTTGGTGCTGGAAGTGATTAAAGGAAAGCAGCAAGGCGGGATATTTCCTAAAATTACTCAGGAAAATGCCGAACAAACCCAGGTTAAGGAACTGATTTTAAAAGAAAGAGGAATCGATATCAGTCAGCTGGATTTGGGCGAAGATGAAGAAACCATCTTTGAATTATAACGGCGAGACGGCTTGTTTTCACTCGTTCCCACGCTCTGCGTGGGAATGCATACCGGAGCCATAAAAATGGGTAGAAGCCGCTATCAATTTATACACCCGGAGCAACCGCACTTTATGACGCTGACCATACTCCACTGGATACCTATCTTTACCCGTCCAGAAACAGTTGAAATTGTATTGGCTTCCTTACGTTATTTAATGAACGAAGGATTAAAAGTATACGCCTATGTCATCCTGGAAAATCACCTGCATCTGATTGCACAAAGTGCAAAATTAGACAGGGATATAGCCCGGTTCAAGTCATTTACCTCCAGGCAATTATTAACATATTTACAAAGTAATAATGTTAAACAAATATTGGAGCAATTGGCGTTTTATAAAAAGGCACATAAAGGAGATCGGCAATATCAATTTTGGCAGGAAGGTGTACATCCAGAATGGATTCAAAACGATGACATGATGCGACAAAAAATAGACTATATTCATCATAACCCCGTAAAACGTGGATATGTGGATCAAGCAGAACACTGGCGTTATTCAAGCGCCAGAGATTATGTCGGGCAACAGGGTTTGTTGGAGGTAACGAGGTTATGGTAAGTAAGGTTTTTTCGGATTGCCCTGTATGGATTCCCACGGAGACCGTGGGAACCAGAGAAAGTCACTCGTTCCCACGCTCTGCGTCACTGCCATTAAGTTAAGACAAAATGTAGGTTGGGTAGAGGAACGAAACCCAACATTTAACCCAATCCACAAACTGAAAATGACAAACCTTTCCAATGCTGAGCATGGAAATACAGATTAAAAACAGAAAACTATGACTCTAAAAGTACTCACCGTATTCGGCACCCGGCCAGAAGCTATTAAAATGGCACCCGTGGTATTGGCATTGCAAAATGAAGCAGAAATTGAATCCATCGTCTGTGTCACTGCCCAGCATCGGCAAATGCTGGACCAGGTGCTTAACCTGTTTAACATTCAGCCAGACTACGACCTGGATTTGATGGCGCCTAATCAGGACTTATTTGATATTACCGCTAAAGTTCTGCTGGGCTTAAGAGACGTACTTAAACAGGCGCAGCCCGATATCGTACTGGTCCACGGCGACACCACCACCTGCTTCGCTGCAGGACTCGCTTCATTCTACCAAAACATCAAACTGGGCCATGTGGAAGCAGGGCTCAGGACCGGTAATCTCCGTGCGCCTTTTCCAGAAGAAGCCAACCGCACACTGGTTGGTCGATTGGCTGATTTCCATTTTGCCCCCACCGAATCATCACGACAAAACCTGTTAAAAGAAGGGGTGCCGGAGGAAAATATTATCGTTACCGGCAATACCGTGATTGATGCGCTGTTGATTGTCAGAGATAAAGTCATCAACAAACCCGCCAGCGACTGGCAGCAGAAGTTTGGCGAGGATTTGTATCAGAAAATCATCAGCCCTGAACGCAAGCTGATATTGATTACCGGGCACCGCCGGGAAAATTTTGGCCAGGGATTTATAGACCTGTGCCAGGCAATTAAAGAACTGGCAGAAAAACACCCAGACTGGGATTTAGTTTACCCCGTACATTTAAACCCCAATGTGCAAAAACCCGTTTACGAAATATTAAATGACCTGGTTAATGTCCACTTAATCGAACCACTGGATTATGAGCCTTTTGTCTGGATGATGAACCAGAGCGATTTGATTCTTACTGACTCAGGCGGCATACAGGAAGAAGGCCCATCCCTGGGCAAACCCGTCTTAGTCATGCGGGAAGTAACCGAAAGACCGGAAGCTGTTGATGCCGGAACCGTTTTATTGGTTGGAACGGATAAAGAAAAAATAGTCAATGGCGTGGAGCAGGTATTAAGTGATGAAAGCGTTTATAGCCGGATGTCCAAAGCTCATAATCCCTATGGTGATGGAAAGTCCTGTGAAAGAATCATAAAAAAATTGTTACATGCATAAGTGGATTGATTTGAGAAGGTTTGACTTCCGG
>CAYLNS010000143.1:0-5804 GCA_964385115.1 uncultured Methylomarinum sp. | reverse complement strand
TCCTTGTCACATACACTTCTTCCGTAAGCAACTGATATTAAATGGCATTTATTTTCTAAAGTACGCTGAGTAGATGCTGAATTCCTTTGAATATGTTGAAGAGTTACCTATTGATTAAAGAATATCTGAACCTCCAGGAAACTAATGGAAAAACAACAAATTTTATTGGGCGTTAACATCGATCATGTGGCCACTTTGCGGCAAGCCCGCGGGACAGCTTATCCAGAACCGCTACAGGCCGCATTAGTGGCAGAACAGGCGGGCGCGGATGGGATTACTGCGCATTTGCGCGAAGACCGGCGCCATATTCAAGATAGAGATATCCAGTTACTGAAATCCATGCTTCATACCCGCTTGAACCTGGAAATGGCAGTGACTGATGAAATGATTGATATTGCCTGTCAAACCAGGCCGTTTGCCTGTTGTCTGGTGCCTGAAAAAAGACAGGAGCTGACGACCGAGGGCGGCCTGGATGTGGCGGGTGACCTGAACAGAATGAAAGCTGCCTGCAGTCAGCTTAACAATGCGGAGATTGAAGTTTCTTTTTTTATTGATCCCGAGGTTGACCAGATTGATGCGGCTTTTGAAGCGGGTGCGCCGGTGATAGAGCTGCATACAGGACGTTATGCCGATGCGGATAGTGTCAGCGTTCAGATGCAGGAACTGGAAAGAATTCAGCAGGCAGCAGAATATGCGGCCAAAAAAGGATTACAGGTCAATGCCGGACATGGCCTGCATTATCATAATGTTGATGCCATCTGCCGTATTCCACAGATTGTAGAATTGAATATTGGCCATGCCATTATTGCCCGGGCGGTTATTTCGGGGCTGGATCAGGCGGTTCGTGATTTAAAACAGATTATGCAGCAAGCGAGATATCATCTTTGATGAAACTGGAATTTCATCAACTGACAACCAAAGGAGATAAGCCCGATAATCAGGATTGCATGGCAAATTATGTTTGCCAGGATTTTGCTGTTTTTATTGTGGCTGATGGTTTAGGTGGGCATCATGCGGGTGAAAAGGCAGCACAGTTTTTCTGTCGGGGCGTTTTGATGGCGATGCGAAAATATCAACCATTACTGAGTCATGAAAATGTTGAATCGGTCATGGCCCGGTGGATGGATGATGCTGTGCGGGAAATGCGGTTGCTGTTTGTGGGTGATGAAAATGCTGATAAATCACATACCACCTGTGCCATTCTTTATCTTGATAAGGAGCGCTGTATTACCGCTCACTGTGGTGATTCAAGAGTGTACAAAATAATGCGGCAACAACTTGTGTGGCGTACACGCGACCATTCCCTGACCCAGCAATTGTTAGACGAAGGCAAGATCAGTGAGCGGGAAATGGGAGTGCATCCCGAGCAGAATCAGTTGACGCGAAGTATTAATATCCTGAATATTTATAAACCGGAAATTCATGTTTATCCGGCGGCAGGGCAAGGCGATTGTTTTGTATTATGTTCAGATGGTTTCTGGGAGCATGTCAAAGAATCGGAGCTGATTCAATTATCCGAGTCGGTTTCAGTCAAAGACGAACTGAAACGGCTAGTCAAGCTGTCAATTTTTCGGGCGGCGGGGCGTAGTGATAATGTAACCGCCCAGTTTGTAAAAATTGTAGAGAATTAAGCTGTACAGGCATTCGCTATCTTAGCGCTTGCGTATCCCTGTATAGGGTTTGACATGAGATTGGGCTTTTTGAAGCGCAATTTATTGAGTAGCCAAACCGTATTTCTGGATTCTATATAACAGGGTGTCACGTGAAATCCCTAGCAAGCGAGCTGATTTACTCCGGTTGCCTTTGGTGCGGCTGAGGGCCTGCTGGATAATATTGGCTTCTAATGTATCTAGTTGAAGTCCGTTTTCAGGTAAAACAAAATCGCTATTAACAGGCTCGTCGACAGTAATATTTCCAAAAAATTCGTGTGGCAAATTCTCCGGCTCGATTGTTTTACCGGCTAACAGAATGCTGAGGCGTTCACAAAGATTCCTCAGTTCCCGGATATTGCCAGGCCAGCTGTAGGCGCGAAGCTTCTTCAGAGCCAATTTGCTGAATTTTGTTTCAGGAACCGCATATTTTTCTGCAAACTGGCTGAAAAAATATTTACTTAAATCTTCAATATCTTCGGTGCGCTGTCTTAATGGAGGAATATCCAGTGGCACAACATTCAGGCGGAAAAATAAATCCTGACGGAATTCGCCGGCTTCAATCTGGTTAAGCAAGTCGGCATTGGTAGCGGCTATGATTCTGACATCAGCTTTATACGGTTTGGTTTCCCCTACGGCCAGGCATTCGCCAGATTCAATAAAACGCAACAGTTTTGCCTGGATTGATAATGGCAGCGAGTTGATTTCATCCAGGAATAATGTACCGCCTTCGGCTGCTTGTAAAAGCCCTTGTTTATGGCTGACTGCACCGGTAAATGCGCCTTTTTTATGACCGAAGAGTTCCGATTCCACCAAGCCTTCGGGTAAGGCCGCGCAATTTAATGTGATAAACGGGGCGTTTTTCCGATTGCTTTCTTTCTGTATGGCATTGGCTAACACTTCCTTGCCGGTTCCTGTTTCGCCTTTGATTAAAACGGTCACATCAGTGGCTGAAACAACCTGGGCACTGCGCAGCAGCGACTCAAAGGCAGGAGAATGTCCAATAATCGAGTTGAACTGATTCACGGTGTTGTTTCTCCTCAGAAATGTTGTAATCGCAATGGATAAATCCATGGGAATGCCGCGAGCACTGCAATAATGATTAGAAAAGCGCCAACCACCTGCTTGAAATGCTGCATTCTTGATAATTTTATTAGAATTTCGGTCATTATACCAACACCCATTACGGCGGGTAAAGTCCCCAATCCAAAAGCCAGCATGGTCAGCGAGCTGCGCATGATGTCGCCGGTTGTTGCAGCAATTGCCAGGGCTGTGTAGACCAGACCGCAGGGAAGCCAGCCCCAGATGGTGCCAAATAAAAAGGCCTGAAATTTGGTTTTAACCGGGATTAGGCGTCTACCAAAGGGCTCAATGGCTTTCCATAAGCGAGAACCAGCTTTTTCTATGTAGGCAAAGCGCGGGAACCAGCCACCAATATATAATCCAGCGCTGACCATAAAAATAGCTGAGATGATTTGCAAAATGCGGTAACCGTGACCCTGGCCAAAAGGTAGTGTCAGAAAATACTGGAAAACCCCGACAATGGCGCCGGCGGCGGCATAGCTCAGTATGCGGCCTATGTTGTAACTAAGAATATAAGGGAACAGTCTGGCTTTGTTTTTATGGATGTCGGAATGAATGCTGAGAGTTAATGTGCCGATGATAGAGCCGCACATACCAATGCAATGCAAACTGCTGAACAGGCCCATTAAAAAAGCAAAAAGATACGACTGACTGAAGGCTAAACTGTAATCCATAAGGCGAAAGATAGCATATTTTATAGTTGTAGTGATACCGAAGAGTAGGGGAGGAGATTATAAAACAGGTGAAATGACACAGTTAAAATGTGTTAAATAACATAGTTTAATTAATTTTACGGATTCTGAGCTTCAGGGCTTAAGTTTTTTCAGGGCTCTGGGGAGTTGGTCCGGAATTTGCTGCTAATTAAGATTTTATTGTTTTTTTGAGGGGAATAACAATTGAATAGTAAGTTAAGTATTGCGATAGCAACCATTTTGGTGATTCCAGTTCAGGTGATGGCTGAAGAGCAGCAATTACCCACTATTGTGGTTGAAGGCTCGTATGAGCGGCCAGGTACTTTTTCGACCGCGCCGGATTCGTCGGTGTTAAAAGATACGGCTTCTTTATTGGAGCGGGTTCCAGGAGCGGCTGTCAACAGAAATGGACCTTTGACCGGGATTGCGGCATATCATGGTATGTATGGAAATCGTGTTAATGTCAGTGTTGAAGGGATGGATATCAAAGAGGTTGGTCCAAACAGTATGGATCCACCATTAAGTCATATTCCTGCGCCATTGGTAAAATCATTAAAAGTCCAGCGAGGCATTGCTCCGGTTAGCAGTGGTATAGAAACCATTGGTGGGGCAATGAAGGTTGAGATGAGAAAAGGGCGGTTTGCGGAGGACGATGGAGTTGAGGTGAGTGGTTTGGCTTCCATGGGCTACAGCTCCGTGCAGGAAGGTAAGTTTGGTGTGCTGATGGGAGCTGTTGCCAATAAAAACCATAAGGTTTATTTAAGTGGTATTGAGGAAAAAGGTCATGATTATAAAATTGAGGATGATCTACGCCAAAGACCTACGCAATACGACCGGGATAGTTTTTCAACTGGATATGCCTATCAGCGTGATGGTCATGAGGCTGAGTTAAACTACAATAATATTGATACCGGACATAGTGGAACGCCTGCGTTGCCGATGGACATCATGTATGTTCGGGGCGGATTATATAATGGCAAATATAAGTGGGATCTGGGCGATGGGCGTCAGTTGCGCGTCGAAGGGTTCTACCAAAAAATGCGCCATTTGATGAATAATTATACGCTTCGGACTGCTGGAACGCAGAAATCTAACCGGACAACAGTTGAAGCTGGTGGTTATAAGCTGGCATGGGATATGCCATTTCTTGACGGTGATTTAAGTTTAGGTTTTGATGCGGATAAGTCGCTTAATAATGCGAATGTAGCTATTGCTATGATGGGCGGCATTAATATTCATTTTTTTAATGATGCGCAAAGAGATCGCTACAGCGCTTTTGCCGAATGGTCTAAAGAATTGACTGAAGACCTGTCAATGGAGCTTGGTGTGCGTTATACCCATATCTGGTCCAACACCGGTGATGCGGTCGTTAATATGGGGCCTAAAGTGGCTGATGCTAATGCTTTTAATGCGTTGGATCATAAGCGGAATTTTGATTTTGTCGATTTGGATGCTATTTTTCGCTATGCCTTGACATCTGAGCTTGATATTGAGCTCGGATTGGGTAGAAAAAATCGGGCGCCGAGCTACCAGGCTTTGTATTTATGGACGAATGCCTCCTCGGTTGGTGGATTGGCCGATGGCAACACCTATATCGGTAATTTAAATCTAAAGCATGAAACAGCCTATCAGTTTGATTTGGGGCTGGATTGGCATACCGATAGAGCCTATGTGTCCCCGCGAGTCTATTATCATTATATTGAAGATTATATTCAAGGTTTGAAAACCGCAAAAGCCCTTGCAAAGGGTGCGAATATTCTGGAATTCAGCAATGTCGATGCGCATTTATTCGGCGTTGATTTGGAAGCTGGTTATTCATTTGATGAAAACTGGCGTATGGATGCAGGTTTGAATTATGTCAGGGGGCAAATTTTAAGTGCTCCTGTTGCATTGAATAATGATAACTTATACCGTATTGCGCCATTGAATGGGCGCACTCAGGTAACTTATCAGAATGCCGGTTGGATGGGGTCGGTTGAGGGTGTTTTTGTCGCCAGGCAAGGTGATGTGGCGGCCTATAATGATGAGTTGAAGACCGCGGGTTACATGCTGATGAATGTGCGCGCAAGTTATGAGCCGGTCAAGAATTTGGTGATTGGTACCGGCGTGGAAAATATTCTGGACAAGCGCTATCAGAATCATCTGAATGGTTATCAGCTTCATAATCGTGCTAATGGCCGGGTATTCTCACCAGGCCGTAATGTTTATGCTACTTTAAGCTATAGCTGGTAAGGTTGAGTCAACGGCGCGCCAGATTTGTCGCGCCGTTTGTTGATTTAAGGCTTGCATAAGCCATAAGAAGTTGGCATAATACCCTCTTCGAATACGACAGGCGCGTAGCTCAGTTGGTTAGAGCACCACCTTGACATGGTGGGGGTCG
>CAYLNS010000142.1:0-5811 GCA_964385115.1 uncultured Methylomarinum sp. | reverse complement strand
TGAACAAAGTTGGAGCGCGGATAGTAGCCAACACCACCCTGCCGCATGGCCAGAGCAGCATTCCGGACTGATTTTAAATCAACTTTTTCCAGACAAATATCAATGGCCTTACCTTGCATATGCAGGCTTTTACTGGCCACACCAGAGCTTTTTTTCCGCAGTTTAGCGTTGGTTTTAGGAGAGCGGTAGCCTGAAATAATCTGGAAGGGCTGATTCACATCCAGCCGTTTCTGTAAATCATGTAATAAATCCATCAGGCTTATGTCCATAAGATGAATATCACCGGTACGATGGTCGCGCAATAAACGATTTATTTCAGCCAGAGCTTCAGGAATATATTGACCATGTTCCTGATAAACCACAGACAGTTTTTCGCCGGTATGCAGGTTTTCAAAAGCCAGTTGACGATGGCTGTCATATTTTATGGCAGATTGGCTGACAGCAGGGAAGGCAATCAGACCTGCAGTGTAACTTAAGTTTTTTAAAAAGCGACGACGACTGTTCATGGTAACTGTAGAAAAGGTATAGTGTTTTGGATACTGTCTGTTAAAGATAGTATAAAGTCAGGGATTATCAAGGATTTGTTAGAACTTTTAAATTAAAATTCTAACAAATTCACAGATTCTTTTGAAGAGATTAGTCTGGAAGTTTCAGATTTTCTGTTGTTTGCCAGTCAGAAAATGGAAAGGGAAGAAGTTCGGTATTGAAAGTCAAGAACAATAAAATATGGTAAAGATAGGCCGACAGGCTGCGACCAAAGCCCAGGATATTTTCATTGGCTTTGCCGGTTAGCAAGGTAGAGGCAACCTGTAAGAGAATCACCGCCCATAACAGGATTCTGACCAAGCTGACAATAACCGCATAAACCAGCATAAAGAAGATACGTTTCCAGGTGCTGATTTTTTTCAGGTTTTCGTTCAGTTGTTCAGACATATTAACCTCGGTTCATGATGTCGCGTAAATCCAGGGATGCTGCATTGGCCCGGGCAATATAATTGGCCATGGTGAGAGAATAGTTGGCAAAAATACCAAAACCATCACCGTTTAGAATCATTGGACTTAAAATCGGAGCAATAGCATTTTCCAATGCATGAATAATAATATCGACAGTATTCATGGCTCTTTTATCCAGAAGAATATCCGCAAAATCATGTTTTACTGCTTCCAGAATATGCAATAAAGCCCAGCAAGCGCCACGGGCTTCATAGAAAACATCATCAATCTCCAGCCAGGGCGTTTGTCCCAAAGTCGGTTTGTTTGGATTTTCGGGATCTGTAGGTGCTCCATGAGCCGCCCCTGCCAGGCGGTCGGTGCTGGCCTGCAACCTGGTTGAGAGTCCACCCAGTCGTTTAATGACAATTTCAACATATTGCCAGAGGTTGTCGGCGCGGGAAAAAAACTGGGCTGGTTTTGCAGCATTTGGATCCTGAAGCCTTTCCATATAACGATGCAACGCCTCAATTCCTTTCAGATATTCAGATTCGGTAGAAGGTAACGCCCAGGAATCTCTTTCATAGTAAAAGTAAGGTTCGGCCATCGCCAGGTCTTTGTCTTCAGCAGACTGTGACTGATCTCTGGAAAAGTGATTCCGCAGGGCAGTGGTTGCATCACGCAACATAACTAACGCACCCAGTTCCCAATTTTGGATATTATCCAGAAATACGCCGGGAGGCGCGACATCATTGGAAATGTAGCCGCCCGGTTTAAACATTAAGACTTCGGCTATATGGGCCAAGGTATTGGTATAAACATAGCCAACGGGCATTTGGTCTGTGTGCGTAACTTCCATGCGTTTGACAGCTTCCTCCTGAACATTAAAGCGCTCAGGCTCAGACCCCCACCAGGCGCCCAAAATAAACATTACAAGAAGAACAATACCTATAAAGCTTCCAAAGCCCCATAAAATTCCTTTTGATTTGGCATCTTCATGCGCGGATGAATTTTCTGACATTTCCGGGTTATCCTGCGGTAAGTGGGTGTAACAATTTTGTTCGAGTCAAGCCGGCAGAAAACCGGCATTTATAAATGACTTGCATAATAGCATGTTTTTGACTATGGCAATAGAATCTGTTCAGCGTTTCTTTTTATGAGCCCGGGGGTGTGCCTGGTCGTAGATTTTGCTTAAATGCTGGAAATCAAGATGGGTATAGATTTGTGTGGTGCTGATATTACTATGACCCAGTAATTCCTGAACGGCCCGGATATCCTGGCTTGATTCCAGTAAATGGCTGGCGAAAGAATGGCGCAACATATGTGGGTGGACATGCTGGTTGATGCCCTGCTTTTGACACCAGCGATCCAGACGCAGCTGAATATTACGGCCGCTGATTCGTTTACCCTGTTGGGAGATAAATACAGCAGTTTCAGTGCTGGAAGGGCGATGTTTCAGCCATTCTTTCACAGCATGAATGGCTTTGTTGCCGATGGGGAGTGTGCGCGATTTTCCACCTTTACCTGAGCGGATACGTAATAGTCTGTCATTCAGGTCAATATCGTTTAAATCCAGGTTGGCCAGTTCAGACAGGCGTAATCCTGAAGAATAAAATAATTCAAACATGGCCAGATCACGGATTTCGAGTGTTGAATCGGGTGTAGCCTCGAGCATGCCGGTTATCTGGTCAATATCCAGTGTCCCGGGGAGATGACGTTTTTGTTTGGGCGCCTGAATTTTTTTAGCCGGATTGCTTGAAAGCTCGTCCTGAGAAATCAAATAGCGGTAAAAGCTGCGAATGGCGGACAGTTCCCGTTGCAGTGATGAGCCGGAAAGACCCTGGCGGTGTCTTTGGGCTATGAATTGTCTGATGTCAAGCGGCAAGATATCTGACCAGCTGTTCTTTTCAGCCTGCAGGCAAAAGGCTTTAAAGTGATTCAAATCACGTTGATAATTATTCAGGGTGTGAGCGGAATAGCGTTTTTCAACCGTTAAATATTGGAGAAAGTCAGATATTTGCTGAAGCGCCCTGTCCTGCATGGTTACTTTAACAGTGAAATCAGGCGGGTGCCGACAATTTCACTCATCTGGGTCAGAAACAGATGTCCCATGCTGCGGTGGAAACGATTTTCGTCGCGGCTGCCAATGGCCAGGATGCCTTCCAGCTCGGTAAATGCCATCGGGATAATGGCGCAGGATTTAACCTCAGTGGCCTGCTCGCTGAACAAAAAACGCGCCTGCGCCAGGGTTAACCGGCCGCATTGCGGTTCATTACTGCTCAGTATAGTTTGAAAAAGATTCAGTTCCGGCTGGTCGTTTTGAACAAAAATAGCTTTGTTTTCAGGTGGGGCCTCATTAACAATGACTTTGACAGAGACAAAATCGGTCAGAAAACATTCAGATAAGACTTGTTCAAGATTAGCGGTAATTTCATCCAGGGATTTTGCTTCCAGCATGGCCAGTGTCAGCTCATGCATTCGATTGAGTGCGGTATCATTTTCCCGGGCTATGTCTATCAGTGTATTCAGTTGCGTTTCCAGCTCATGGTGTTTGTGACGAAAAATTTCCAGTTGTTTGGAAATCAACGAAACCGCTTCACCACTGGGATGTGGAATACTGAGGTGTTCCAGCAGGTTGACATGATCGTGAAAAAAATCCGGATGCTCTTGTAAATAATCTTCAACCTGGCGGGCTGTCAATTTGTTGTCGGTATCAGTCATAAATCAATTTGTCCTTCAAAAACCCGTTCCGCAGGCCCTGTCATCATTACAGGCGTTCCTCTGCCTGACCAGCTTATCTGCAGCGAGCCACCTGGCAGTTGTACGTTGACTTCGTTATCCAGCAGTTTTTGTTCAATACCAATCACAACGGCTGCACAAGCGCCGCTGCCACAAGCCAGCGTTTCGGCCGCGCCACGTTCATAGACTCGTAGTTTAATATTTTGCCGGTCGATAATTTGCATAAAACCAATATTAGCGCGTTCTGGAAAAAAAATATGGGATTCAAGTGCCTTCCCCAATGTTTCAACCGGGGCTGTGTTGACATCATTGACTTGCAGAACGGCATGGGGATTACCCATTGAGACAGCCCCAAACGCTTTTTCAGCACCATTGACATTAACGCTGTAAAAACGGGATTCCTGTTCTGCGCGTACCGGTATGGCTTTTGGCTCGTGTTTGGGGATGCCCATATTGACGGTTATCAAATCTTCGTCGGTAAAATGAAGCACTAATTGGCCGGCATCGGTATCGACCGTAATTTCATCTTTATCAGATAATTGTTTGTCGCGCACAAAACGGGCGAAACAGCGGGCACCATTGCCGCACTGGGAAACTTCCCCGCCATCGGCATTGAAAATGCGGTATTTAAAATCAGCATCCTGGCTGACCGGGGGTTCTACGAGTAATAATTGGTCGCAGCCCACACCAAAATGACGATCAGATATTTTGCGAATCTGTTCGGCAGTCAGTTGAATATCCTGGTTAATGGCATCAATAACAACAAAGTCATTACCCAAGCCATGCATTTTCGTAAAATGTATTATCATATGGAATCCGGAAGTATCGCTTCACCTTGCCATAATTGTTCAATCGTTTCCCGGCGCCTGACAACATGGATATTATCTCCATCGACCATGATTTCTGCCGCTCGTGGTCTGGAATTATAGTTGGAACTCATGGTAAAGCCATAGGCTCCGGCAGAAAGAACCGCTAAAAAATCACCAGGCTGTATTGATAGTTTGCGGTTTTTACCCAGAAAATCACCCGTTTCGCAAACCGGCCCGACAATATCCCAGATTTGTTCTTTGCTATCAGATTGTTGATTAACCTGAATAATTTCCTGCCAGGCATCGTACAAAGAAGGCCTGACCAGGTCATTCATGGCTGCATCGACAATGGCAAAATTTTTAGCATCGGTGGCTTTTAAATATTCAACCCGGGTAACCAGAATACCCGCATTTCCGGCAATTGCCCGACCAGGCTCCAGTAAAATCTCAACATCATAATCTTTAAGGCGCGTTAAAATTTTGTCGATATATTCCGAAGGCTCCGGCGGTACTTCATCTTTATAACGAATACCCAGACCACCCCCTAAATCCAGATGATCAAGCTCAATACCTTCTTTTTTTAATTGCTCAACAAAATCAAGCACCCGCTCAAGCGCATCCAGAAAAGGCTGGGTTTCGGTTAATTGTGAACCAATATGACAATCTATTCCCACTATTTTGATATGGGACATCTCCCGGGCGCGGCGATATTCCTGTAAAGCGGTGTTAAAGTCGATGCCAAACTTGTTTTCTTTCAAGCCGGTAGAGATGTAAGGGTGGGTTTTGGCGTCAACATCAGGATTGACCCTGAAAGAAACCGGTGCAATGACATTCAGCTCGGCAGCCAGCCGGTTGATTCTGTCCAGCTCTTCACTGACTTCAATATTAAAACAACGAATGCCAGCCTTTAAAGCGGCCTGGATTTCATCTTCACGTTTGCCCACACCGGAAAATACAATTTTATCAGCGCTGCCGCCGGCGGCTAATACCCGTTCCAACTCACCGAGTGAAACAATATCAAAGCCGGAGCCCAACCGGGCCAAAATGTTTAAAACCGCCAGGTTGGAATTGGCTTTGACCGCATAACAAATCAGATGAGGATGGTCTTTAAATGCCTGATCAAAGGCTTTCCAGTGACGTTCCAATGTGGCGCGCGAATAAATGTAACAAGGGGTACCTTGCTGGGCGGCAATTTTGGATACAGGAACATCCTCGGCAAACAGCTGATTATCCTTGTAATTAAAATAATCCATGATGAATTTGATGGTAATGAAAAGTCAGAAAAATAAATTATAAATCAAATTCCGGAAGCGTGTTGGCTTATGGGAGAACG
>CAYLNS010000141.1:0-5896 GCA_964385115.1 uncultured Methylomarinum sp. | reverse complement strand
CATCCAGATTAGCAACAATTTCATCCATGCTGATTTCTTCATCCGTTTTACCGGCAGCCCAGTTAGCCACTACCGCCAACGCCGCATATTCCATTTCCATCTCCCGGGCCAGAGCCGCTTCCGGCATACCTGTCATTCCCACCAGATCACAGCCATCATTTTCCATGCGTTTGATTTCTGCTGCCGTCTCCAGCCTGGGGCCCTGGGTACACCCATAGGTTCCTTGCGGCTCTATCTGTAATTCCAGTTGCTCGGCGGCTGTTAATAATTGCTGCCTCAAGCTTTCTGTATAAGGCCAGGTAAAATCAATATGCGTGACCTGCTCAGGATTATCGGCAAAAAAAGTATGTTCGCGTCCATAGCTGTAATCAATCAATTGATTGGGCACACACAGAGCCGCCGGTTGCATCGCGGAAGTTATCCCGCCAACAGCGGCTACCGCGATAATCTGACTGACGCCTAATTGCTTTAACCCCCAGATATTGGCCCGGTAATTGATTTGATGAGGGGGAATACTATGCTGAGCGCCATGTCTGGGTAAGAAAACCAGATTCTTTCCATACAACTGGCCACAGATGAAAGCTGAAGAGGGTTTGCCATAGGGCGTTTCCAGCTGTTTTTCTTCACTATTTTCCAGTTCAGCCAACTGATAAAGTCCCGAACCTCCGATAATCGCCAGGGTCATTGCAGCTCCTTGCAGGCATAAATACCCGCTGCATTTCTTAAATAACCTTTGTAGTCCATGCCATAACCAAACAAATAATAATTTTCTGTCATTAAGCCTACAAAATCTGCCTCAACCGGCTTTTGAGCAGATAATTTTTTCTCAACCAATACGGCACTGTAGACTTCTCTTGCACCTTGCTGCCGGCAAAAATCAATAATGGCTTTTAATGTATGGCCTTCATCCAGAATGTCATCAACAATCAAAACCGTTCTGTCTTGTAAATCTGTCGCCGGTTTAAGCTGCCAGTTTATTTCACCGCCACGGGTCTGATTCCGATAACGGCTGGCCAGTAAAGAATCGACTGTTAACGGAAAATCCAGCCGGGTCAGCAGCTTACCCAGGGTGACTATGCCGCCATTTAAAACACATAAAACCACCGGGTTGCTATGTAGTAATGTCAGGCTGATTTGCTGCGCCATTTCATCCAGAGCAGTTTCTACCTGCTGCTCACTGTAAATCAGTGTAGCTGTTTCCTGCACCTGTTTAATTTCATCCAGCATCTGTTAATTCCGTGATTTGTTGTGATATTTTTTTCCAGGCGTCTGTTTCCATCAATTCCTGGCGATTAAACTGCGGGCGGCCTGTCATTTTTTCCAGCCTGCTCTGGCGCAGAGGATTTTCATTTATTGGCAGATTATCCAGCACTTCACCGGCGGCTTCCGGCTGATTACAAACCAGCACCATATCACAACCAGCCTGCAGCGCTGCTTGTGCCCGCTCGGTAAAGTTACCGGCAATCACCGCCCCTTCCATGCTTAAATCATCACTGAAAATAACGCCACCGAAACCAAGCTGTTGTCTTAAAATCTGCTGTAACCAGACAGCAGAAAAGCCCGCTGGATTATCATCAACAGCCGGATAAACGACATGCGCGGGCATAATCGCTTCCAGCCCTTCTTCAATCAACCTTTTGAATGGAACCAAATCCTGCTGAGTGATGGTCTGTAAATCCCGCTCATCAACCGGCAATGTCAGATGAGAATCCTGAGCAATGGCACCGTGCCCGGGAAAATGCTTACCCGTCGCCGCCATGCCCGCCCTGTGCATGCCCTGGACAAACTGACTGGCCATTTCCGCCGCCTGCTGACAATCTTCAGAAAAAGCACGGTCACCGATAATGGCGCTAATGCCACAGTCCACATCCAGAACCGGCGCAAAACTAAAATCCACGCCGACCGCCAACAATTCAGCTGCCATCAACCAGCCGGCAGATTCTATCAACTCTGGACACTGTTGATAATGTCTTGCCGCCGGTAAACGGGTAAAGCCCTGTTGAAAACGCTGCACCCGCCCGCCCTCCTGGTCGACGGCAATTAAAATATCACCTTGCCGGGCCTTGCGTATCTGCTGGATCAAGGCACTAATCTGTTCAGGGTTTTCATAATTCCGGGCAAACAGAATCACCGCACCGGTATTAGGGTGCTGAATTTTTTCTCGCTCCTCCTGAGCCAGTTCCAACCCTTCAACATCAAGCATGACAGGGCCTAAGCTAATTTTTTTATTCATTCTGGTAATTGTAAAAAGATGACATATACTTAAATTTATTGTGCCAACATTATAAGAGGAAAAAACGTGAAAGTTTTTGTTTTATTATTCAGCTTACTCAGCTTTACAGGATTTGTTGTTGCCGGCGAAGAAGAAGCTGCCGCAGAACCGGAAATAAAATATCTGGAAATGAAGCCTAAAATCACCGTTAACCTGGCCGAGCCTAAAAAATATATGGTCGTCAATGTCCAGTTGCTGGTCGAAGGGGAAAAAGCGGCTGAAAAAGTTGAAAAGTATATGCCTCTGTTAAGACATACCCTGATTATGCTTTACAGCGGTATGCCTTTTGCTGAAGTACAAACCATGGAGCAAAGAGAAGCGCTGAGAGCCAATTCCAAAAAAGCCATAGAGGACGCTCTGGATAAATATGCCAACAAGGATGGTTTCCGCGATGTGTTTTTTACCGAATTTTTAGTCAACTGATTGCTTTTAATTCGTGTTTTAAAGCAGTTTGTATTTTTTCAATATTTTCCTCAAGCTGGCTGTCACTATAAGGTATAGCGGCAGCCTTCCCCCACACCGGCGCCGGCCAGGTCCTATCCGTTTTGTAGCGGACAAGATGATGAACATGCAATTGCGGAACCAGATTGCCAATAGCAGCCACATTCATCTTATCCGCCTGATAAATCTCAGCCAGAGTTTCACTCAGCAAGCAGGACTCTTCCTGCAATAAGACTCTTTCCTGTCTGGATAACTGATAGATTTCTGTCACATCTGCCCGCTCAGGCACCAGAATACACCAGGGATACTGGCTATCGTTCATCAGTAAAAGCCTGGATAGCTCAAACCGACCTATTTCAATACAATCTTTTTTAAGCTGAGGATGCAAATGAAAATTCATCAGACTCTTGAGTTTAAGGGGAAAAAAACGTAATAATGAAGCGGCCTTATTTATAACAACAATAAACAGGTTAATTTATGGCCGCACAAAGCGCATCTGTTACTCAACAAATCAATAACAAACAATTGGCCGTATCTTTTCGGGTCATCCTGGGATTATACGCCATCATCCCGATATGTCTGCTTGTTCGCTGGGCTGACGGGGTTTTCTGGAATGATTATTTGCTGACCCACCTGCCCAGCAGCCCCAGCCATTTTATTCTATTTCAGATTTTATTCGGCACACCGCATATTATCGCCAGTTCCTTATTGTTAGCGACCAATACGGAATATTTGCAATTCTATCGCTCAAAAATAATCGGCATGTCAGCCTTTATCATTGTTTTTTTTGGTATCGGCAGCCTGTTTATTCCGTATATAGCTCTGTATGCCATCACTGCCAGCTGGACGGTTTATCATGTGTTAAAACAACAACATGGTATTGCAAAAGGCGTCTGCCGACTGCCAACCAAAGCCTTCAATACACTTTTATGGTTAAGTGTTGCTGCTGGAATTTGTATTTATATCGGTATTTTTCTTAAAAACACTCTGACGACTGAACAGGCGGAATTTATCAGATATCTCTCTGCCGGTTTGACCTCTTTGCTGATAATCGCCAGCTTTATTTGTCAGCGTTATATCAACAGCAGCTTCGGCAGGCTATTTATGTGGGGTAACACCTGCCTGATTATCAGCAGTTTTTATTTCTATGTTCAGCAATATTATTTTCTGGCCATTATTATCCCGCGCCTGGTTCATGACGCAACCGCTTACATTTTTTATGTCACTCATGATTACAACAAGCACTACCCACAACCCAAAAACTGGTTATATCAGGCGGCCAAGCGTTGTAATCTGCATGTTTTTGTTGTGTTACCGTTACTGTCATTTGCCCTGACCTTCATCCTTCAGGCCTATGGAGATGATATGGTCAACATCATCAGCCGCTATTTGTTCGGAACAGAAATCTACAAAGCCATTACTTTAGGTCTTTTAGGTTATCTGGCATTAATGCATTATTACACTGAGTCTTTTATCTGGACTGCCGACTCGCCCTTAAGACGATATATCCGTTTCAAACTTTAAACCGAGTCCATCACTTCACTATAAAAAATCAGAAGCCTGCTGTAACCGTTCAGCTCCTCATTATTTTCCCTCTCCCATCGGGAGAGGGCCAGGGTGAGTGGGAGGGCTGAACGGTTACAGCCTGTTTGTAAAACCGCAAACAGGCAACCAAGCAGTTATTCAATAGTAAACCCCACCTTAACAGTGACTTGCCAATGTGCAACCTTTCCATCTTCGATATGTCCCCGCGTTTCAACCACTTCAAACCAGCGCATATGCTTTATGGTCTGCGAGGCTTTGGCAATGGCATTTTCAATCGCCTGCTGCAAGCCATCACTTGAAGAGCCGGTAAGTTCTATTTTTTTGTAAACATGTTCTGTCATAGATAAATCTCCTAAAAAACTTTTCAAAAACCCCGCCTAACTCTCTCACACAAAAGTTCATGTGACAATAAAAAAAATTTCACTCCCGATGAACTTTTTATACTTTTAGCACTCTCATTGCACGAGTGCTAAAAAAACAAAAAAACATCGACGGAGGCTATTATGAACAATGTTATTTCTTTACCTGTCACCCTCACAACAGGTACGTTTGACACCTATTTACAGACAATATCCCGCCTGCCTAAATTAACAGCAGATGAGGAACGGGATTTGGCTTTACGTTATCGTGAACAAGGTGACCTGGAAGCGGCGCGTCAACTGGTTTTATCCAATTTGCGTTTTGTAGCGCATATCGCCCGTGGTTACAGTGGCTATGGATTACCAATGGCCGATATCGTTCAGGAAGGAAATATTGGACTGATGAAAGCCGTTAAACGCTTTGACCCTGCAATGGGCGTACGCCTGGTTTCATTTGCAGTTCACTGGATAAAAGCAGAAATTCATGAATTTGTGATTAGAAACTGGCGTATTGTAAAAATTGCAACCACCAAGGCGCAACGGAAACTGTTTTTTAATCTGCGTAAATCCAAAAATCATTTAGGCTGGCTGACTAAAGATGAAGCCGAGCATATGGCTGAAGATTTGAATGTTGATCTGAAAACAGTTTATGAAATGGAAACCCGGCTGGATGGTAATGACATGGCTTATGACATGCCGACCGACAGCAATGCTGAAGAAACAACACTGGCTCCGGTAAATTATCTGGAGCAACAGCAGGCTGATCCGGCTGCCATGCTTGAACAGTCAGACTGGCAGGAGCATGAAGAAGGCTTATTACTGCAAGCGCTGTCTGGCCTTGATGAACGCAGTCAGGATATTTTAAAAAGTCGCTGGTTATCCGAGAACAAAGCCACATTGCACGATTTAGCAGAAAAGTATAATGTTTCTGCAGAAAGAATCCGGCAGCTGGAAAAAAGAGCAATGGGAAAGCTTAAAGAAGCTGTCGCGTTAGCGGCTTAACCCAGCCCAGTCAGCAGCAACATAGCCCATTGATAAAAAACATATAAAATTTTACGGCACAATAACTTAAACGGTATGGCTACAGCGACAAAGCTGGGCTAATAAAATATCTGTCAACATATTCAGATATACCGCTAAGACTGCAAAAAAGAACTTGGAAAATAAACAAATATCGTTATAATAGTCGCTTCTGCCGAGGTGGCGAAACTGGTAGACGCGCTGGATTCAAAATCCAGTTTCTTCGGAAGTGCCGGTTCGATTCCGGCCCTCGGTACCA
>CAYLNS010000140.1:0-6217 GCA_964385115.1 uncultured Methylomarinum sp. | reverse complement strand
AACAATTATTATACACCTCAAAAAGGTGTATAAAAACAACGTGAAGGCGTATAATAATTTTCCGGTATTGCTCTAAGCTTTATTTAAAGCTACTTTCTGATTAAAAATACACCTTTAACTAAAAATAAAGACACCTTGTGTATTCAGTCAATCAAATTCACACAAAACGCCTTTCAAAAACAGTTTAGCCTGCCTTCATAAAAAAACAATGTTGGCTGGAAATAACATCATATTTTTGTGAAGGCATTAACACTGGGGTAATAATGAGGTGCTGGATAAATTCCCGGTACAACTGGAACCCTGGCCGGCGGTGCAGCCGTAGCAATGGTCTGCGACTGAGATTTTGCTGTTTTTGGGAAGTTGTTTTAACAATTGTGACAGATGTGTTTTTTGACCGGACAGGGGGATGTTGAGCATTTGGTTGAAGTCGCAGTCATAAACATAGCCTTGCCAATCGACACTGAGCAGATGACGACACATGACCTGTTTGAGGTTTTCCGGGTTATATGCCTGTTTTAACCGGGACATATAGCTGTCGAACTGACCTTTGGCTAATAAAACGGCGCCAAAGCGCTGAATCGGCATATTGGTGATGGTGAAGAGCTGATTAAATTCAATATTGAAATGTTGGGCTAAAAATTCCTTGTAGGCTGTTTCCAGTTCTGTCTGTGGAGGAGGAAGTACCGGCCCCTGCGGGTTGTAAACCAGATTCAGCATCAGCCCTGTATTGGCTTTTCCATAGCCGGCCTGGTTGAGCTTTTGTAGCGCTTTGATAGAGCTGGCAAACACTCCCTTTCCGCGTTGGGCATCGACATTATCTTCAAGATAACAAGGTAATGAGGCAATGATTTCGACGCGGTGTGCTGCCAGAAAATCAACCAGGTCTTCATAACCGGGCTCCATCAGTATGGTTGGGTTACAGCGGTCCATGACATGAACTTTGGCACTAACGGCTTGCTTGACCAGCCATTTGAAATGGGGATTCATTTCCGGTGAGCCGCCGGTCAAGTCCAGCTTTTCAATGGAATACTGTTGCATGAATTGTAATGCGGTTTCCATGGTTTCACGAGACATCAGTTCTGTTCGTTTGGGCCCGGCATTGACATGGCAATGGCTGCAGCTCAGGTTGCATAGATACCCGAGATTCATTTGCAGGGTGTTCAGTTCGCCCCGGTAAATTTCAGGAAAATCGGTTTTTAACAGTAAAGGCTGGGTATCACGCATTGGTTTTAAGTCAGGTTTTGTAAAAAGGTTAGTAATTCCAGCTGTGCCGGTAAGGGTTCGGCCAGAGCTGAAAGCGAGTGTTGCAATGGCTTAAGGTCTTCGACTTCATCCACATCATCAAGTATTGATAACCGTTGAACAGGGCCGAGGCCTGTGATTTGTTGCTGAAATTCAGCGCCGGTATCCGGTTGGCTGTATTCCACATCTGTCCAGTGATGCAGCGGCACCGGTGTATTCCCGCCAAAAAGACAAAACCCCCCGTCCACACACGGGGCCAACACGAAAGCAGGATTTTGTTGAGACTGCAAAGAGGCAATGGCCTGTTCGACATACGGCACGGTCATCTGCGGGATATCGGAGCCAGTCAAAACGACATAATCATAGGTTTTCAGTAATGTCTGATAGATATGGAACATCCTTTCCCCCAGCCCGCCCTCTCCCTGCCACAAACAGGGTAAATCCTGCCACTGCGGATACTGCAGACCCTCATTTTCAGCGACGGCATGATAACTGTCTACGGCATATTCGGCAGAGACACGCTGGCCAATTTCTGTTGCCACCCGCGCCGACATTCGATAAAAATCCTCGGCTTGTTGCCGGCCTATGCCTTTGGCAAGCCGGGTTTTTATCTGGGACAGCCCAGGGGTCTTGACAAAAATCGCCAGTGCGCCTTTCATGATTTTTCCTGTAGTCTTTGTCGGGCTTCGACCGTCAATTTCCAGCTTAGATACAAATGCCTCGCCGTAGTTTTAAACCAGCCGTAACGCTGATAACGCCTTGCACTGGTGGTAATCGAGGCGGCACATGCCATTAGGTCATGGCCACTGGCTTTAAAACGAATGACAAAATCAAGATCCTCGCCAGGCGTAACGTTTTCATCAAAACCCGCCAACTGTTCAAAAATTTCTTTTTTAATCAAAAAGCCCTGGTCGCCAAACGGCAAATCCCACAAACATGAACGGATATTAGCACCGAGGGCATTCAGCCGGGTTGATACAGGACCATCTCCGGCAAACTGTAATTTGAAATAAGCCAGCCCGTCAAAATCCTGCTGCAAAATCTGGCGGACAGACCTGAATGTTTCCGCTTCCAGTTTGGAGTCGGCATGCAGAAACCATAAAAATTTACCGTTCGCGGCCTTAGCGCCGGTATTGAGCTGCCGCGCCCTGCCCTTTTCAGCAATCAACCATTGGGTATTTTCCGGTAACTGTATTTCAGGCGACATGGGCTGACAGGCTGACAAAATTATTTCAGCATCCAGTTCTGACGCGCTGATCGACTGCAATAAATCCCGGCAAAACACTTCTTCAGGTCCCAGCGGGATAATGATACTCAAGCTCATATTTTAATCAGCAACAGGCGGAATCATTTTTGGAAGCTGTCGGAGACTCACTGTCGGAACAATCAAACAAGCCAAAATGGGTGGATTTATCACCGCTGACGTTAAAATGTTTGTGGTAACGACTGGCGGACAACATATCGGCCGTATTGCCACAGACCAGCATCGGCTTACCGGTTACAAAATGATGATGATCATCCAAATCAAATGCGTGCGGATGTTCCTGAATAGTGCCTTGATAAACCGCCACCTGACCATAATCTTCACAGCGATCTTCCAGGGGCATTTTAAAGGCTCTGATGGTAATGGAGTTGAATTCAATCATGCCAATTTTACGGATAATGTCCGCATCATCCAATAATACCGGCGACTGTTTTACCACTCTGACATCAGGGCAGTCAAAACGCTGCATCATCCGCCGGAAATCCTCCCAGTACAGCGCACCCGCCAGACATTCCCCCAATAAAACCGGATCCATTTTGAGTTTTTCGGGGATTCGTCTGTCGGCGTAAACATCAGAAAAATACAGCTCACCTCCCGGCTTTAGTACCCGGAAAACTTCAGCCAAAACCTGCTCCTTATCAGGGGACAGATTGATGACGCAATTGGAAACCACCACATCGATGCTGTTATCTGCTATGCCTGCCGCGGCTAAATCCTCAATCCGGCCCAGTTTGAATTCAACATTGGCTTGTTGATAGCCATATTGCCGGGCATGCCAGTCCTTATGTTTTTCAGCAATCGCCAACTGCTCTTCCGTCATATCAATGCCAATCACCCGGCCTGATTCTCCCACCAGCCGCGATAATATATAGCAATCCCGGCCACTGCCGCAGCCCAAATCCAGAACGGTACTGTTTTCCAATGCTGGCGGCAATGGCGAGCCACAACCATAAAAACGCTCAACAACCTCCGGATGCAGATCAGCCAGTAATGTTCTTAGATGATGGGGCATGGCATCCAGCGTACAGCAAGCACTGGTTTTCAAATCCTGACTGGATTGAAGCACTTGACCATAATAATTTTGGACTGATTCGGTCAAAGCCGTTTCATTCATCGTATTCTCCTGAATTTTAATTTGTTAACGCCGTTGCCAGCTGTGGTATTTTTCCAACCATGTTAAAACTTTTGCTGAAACATGGTTTCTTTTCCAGTTTCCGGCAACATATTTATTGGCCTCAGCCAGTGTCGGATAGATATGGATGGTGCCAAGAATTTTGTTTAACCCCAGACCATGCTTCATGGCCAGAACAAATTCAGCCAATAAATCACCGCCATGCACACCGACAATGGTAACCCCCAGAATCTTGTCTTTCCCCGGTGGTGTCAATACCTTGATAAAACCATGCGCGGCTCCATCGGTAATGGCCCGGTCCAATTCTGATAAGTCATATCGTGTCACTTCATACGGGATGTTTTTTGCTTTGGCATCCTGTTCATTCAGACCTGCTCGTGCAATTTCAGGGTCAGTAAATGTTGACCACGGAATCACCGAATAATCGGTCTTAAAGCGTTTAAAACCACCCAATAAGGCATTGACCGCCGCATACCAGGCCTGATGTGCTGCCGTATGAGTAAACTGGAAAGGACCGGCCACATCCCCCACCGCATAAATATTGGGATAATTGGTCTGCTGAAATGGATTGACCTGAAGTGTTTTTCTGTCAGTCAATTGCAGCCCCAACTCCTCAGCGCCATAGCCTTTCACATTGGCAACCCGGCCAATGGCCACTAATACCTGATCAAAGGCCATTTTAATGGGCTTGCCCTGATGCTCGGCAATCAGGATTTTTTCACCCTGCTCAATAATAAATTCTTTGGCGACATGCTCCAGTCGCAAATCAACACCTTCCTGTCTGAATCGCTGCATAAGCAATGCCGAAACATCCGGGTCTTCTCGCATGAGTATTCTGGGAGCCATTTCAATCTGTGTCACACAGGAACCTAATCGGGCAAAAGCCTGCGCCAGCTCACAACCTATCGGACCACCACCCAGCACCAGTAAACGCTGGGGTAATTGCTTCAGCTGCCACAAATTATCCGAGCTTAACGGCTTAACCTGTTCAAGACCCGGAATATCGGGTATAAAAGGCCGTGCGCCGGTGGCAATCACAATCGAGCGGGTGGTGATGGTTTCCACGCTGCCCTCGTCCGTTTTAATCTCAACTTCCCAGGGCGTTTTGATTTGTGCAGTGCCTTTAATGACATTAACGCCCAATTGTTGGTAACGTTCAACCGAGTCATGTGGCTCGATTTTGTCTATCACCGCCTGAACCCGTTGCATGATTGTTGAAAAATCAAACCTGGCCTCGGCGCTATCAAAACCAAAATCCTGATGTCGCTTTAATTGTGATAACCAGTTTGCCGAACGAATCAAAGCCTTGGATGGCACACAGCCGGTGTTAAGACAATCCCCACCCATTTTATGCTTTTCAATCAATGTGACTTTTGCTTTGACCGCCGCGGCGATATACGCGGTTACCAGCCCACCGGAACCCGCGCCGATAACCACCAGATTATTGTCAAAATGCCGGGGTTTTTTATAAGGTCGATACAACCGCGCTCTTTTGATTCTTTCATTCAGATATTTTGCCAATAAGGGGAAAATGCCCAGCAACCCTAAGGACAGTAAAATTTTGGGCGAGACAATATCCACCAATGATTGAATTTTAGCCAGCTGCGTGCCTGCATTGACATAAACCAGGGTCGCCGGCAGCATTCCAAGTTGACTGACCCAGTAAAAGGTCCAAAGCCGGATTGCAGTCAGGCCCATTAGTAAATTGATAAGAAAAAATGGAAATACCGGAATCAAGCGTAACGACAACAGATAAAACCAACCATCCCGCTGGACTCCCTGATCAATCACCTGCATTTTTTCAGCATAGCGGCGCTTGATAACATCCCGAAACAGAAAGCGCGCCGATAAAAATGCCAGACAAGCGCCTATTGTCGAGGCAAAGGAAATAATCACCGTGCCCCACAACAGCCCGAATACAGCACCGCCCGCCAGTGTTAAAACCGTAGCGCCGGGCAGCGATAAGGCCGTGACCGACACATAAATCAGAAAGTATCCCAGAACGGTTAACTCAGGATTACGATGGAATGATTCCACCAGCTTTTCATGCTGGGCCTGTAGAATTTCCAGTGTTAAATAACGGTGTAAATCAAAATAAAAAAAAGCAACGATGCCTGAGCCAATGACGAGCAGCAGCAAGAGCCGGAAAAATTTCATCATTGCCTCAACAATAAATGACTATTAGCCACTGATAAAAAACTGGAATTGACGTTATTGAAATTCATAACCTTTGGCACGCCATGCATTAGCTCCACCTTCCAGGTTATAAAGGTGGTTATACCCCATTTCATGCAATGTTCTCGCCGCTGCATTTGCCATAGGCCCGCTTTCGCAATATAAATAAATAGGCGTATTCTTATCTTCCGGGAGTTGTTTGGCATAATCTTCAATCTTGTTATAGGGAATAAAAAAATCGGTTCCCTTGATATGCTGCTGCTCCGGTGTATGTACATCAATCAGCAAAATATCATCGCTTTGCATAAGCTGATGCAGCTCCTCCGGCGAAATCATGTTTACATAATCGGGCTTTAAAAACATACAGCCGGTTAAAAACACTAAAAATACTGCAAAGAAATAAT
>CAYLNS010000139.1:2649-6301 GCA_964385115.1 uncultured Methylomarinum sp. | reverse complement strand
TTGTCATCTTTTTTACTTGGTAATCAGGTATAGTCCGTCTACTATACTTATAAGATTTGTCTGGCCATCAAAAATCAGGATGGCCCTCTATGCAAAATAAATGGCCCCTGATTGAAAAAAACCGTTATTTAAGGATGAATTTAAATAATCCATGTATTGTCTGTCTCTTCTGTGCGACTGTATTGTGAAAATCTGGTCGTTATCACCTGAACATCTGTTTTTATATGAATAAATTTTTAAAAGATAATTTAGTTTTATTTGTTTCCTTTTGTCTGATAGCGCTGATTCTGGGGTTTGTGTTCAGCGATGCCTTGCAATATATGGCGGGGCGTTGGGAAACGGAAGAATACAGTCATGGTTATCTGATACCGGTTATTTCCTGCTGGTTTATCTGGTCAAACAGACATGTGATAGTGCATTATCTGGGGCAGGGACACTGGTCAGGCCCGGTCATCATATTGATAGGACTTGCTGTGGGTATGATGGGAGAGTTGGCGGCCCTGTATGTGGTGACGCAGTATGCCTTTTTACTGGTTTTATATGGTTTGGCGGTTTCTTTATTAGGATGGAAAGGTGTCAGGGCTGTATGGTTTCCATTGGCCTATCTGTTTTTTATGATACCGTTGCCTAATTTTTTATATAACAATTTATCTTCGCAACTGCAATTAATTTCCTCCCAGTTGGGCGTGGCTGTTATCCGTTTGTTTGATATCAGTGTCTTTTTACAAGGTAATGTAATTGACCTGGGGACTTTTAAATTACAGGTTGTGGAAGCCTGTAGTGGTTTGCGTTATTTATTTCCGCTAACCAGTTTCGGTTTTTTATGCGCCTATTTCTTCCGGGCAAAATTGTGGATGAGAGCATTGGTGTTTTTAACCACATTACCCATTACCGTATTGATGAACAGCTTCAGGATTGGGGTTATCGGTGTCCTGGTTGAATACTGGGGAATAGAACAGGCCGAAGGCTTTTTGCACGATTTTGAAGGGTGGATTATTTTTATCGGTTGTCTGGGTATATTGTTTGCCGAAATGTGGGTGCTGACCCGACTGTTTATGCCAAGTAAAAAATTCTCGGATGTTTTTGTTGTGGATGCACGGGTTCCTGAGGAACTGTTAAGCGTATCTTCAGATTCAGAAAATACAGTGAGTCAGTTACAACAGTCGAATTCTGTCTGGTCCAAGCCTTATTTGGCGGCCTGTGTTCTGCTGGTATTAACGTTGCCAATGGCGATTATGTTAGGAGAACGGGAAGATTATGTCCCGCAGCGGCAAAGACTGGCGAATTTTCCGTTAAAGATAGCGGACTGGAAAGGAACGGAAGTGGGCATGGCGCAGAAATTTATTGATGTGCTGAAATTTGATGATTACATTATTGCCAATTATTCCAAAAAAGGTGACCCGTTACCGGTTAATTTTTATATTGCCTACTATGCTTCTCAAAGAAAGGGTGCGTCGGCCCATTCGCCTAAGTCCTGTATTCCTGGTGATGGCTGGATAATAGGTGATTTTGAACAAAAGAAAATTGCCGATTTGCACACCGGCAAAGGGGAGCCATTAAGAGTTAACCGGGCCATTATCACCAAAGGCAATAGCCGGCAGCTGGTCTATTACTGGTTTCAGCAACGGGGCAGGATTATCACTAATGAATATCTGGTTAAGTTTTATTTATTCTGGGACGCCCTTACCCAGCAAAGAACCGATGGTGCTTTGGTCAGATTGGTCGTTTCCTTGCCTGAGGGCAGTAATGTTGAACAGGCCGACAAGAAACTGGCGGATTTTCTTAAAGATGTTTTTCCAAGGCTTAAAGAGTATATTCCTGAATAATAAAGGTGCAGGTTTTAATGGTCCCAATAAATGGTTGTTTTTAGGTGCGATACGGAATGAAAATTAAATAAATGACCATATTTTCAGTTTTTTTTATTTCAGTTACCGTAAGTATTATTCTAATACCTATTCTCATGCGCTATGCAGTGGAATTGGGTATGGTTGATGAACCGGGGGAGCGTAAGGTTCATCAAAATGCCATTCCCCGCTGTGGTGGTATCGGGCTGGCGATTGGGGCGGTCATTGCTGTTTTGCTTTTTTTACCTAAGGATCATGCGCTTTTCTCTTTGGTTTCGGGGAGTGCAATTATTCTGATTTTTGGTTTTCTCGATGACCGTCTGGAGCTGAATTATAAATGGAAGTTTTTTGGCCAGTTTCTGGCGACAGGCTTTGTGATTTATGGCGGAATTAAAATTGTTTTTCTGCCGTTTTTAGGATTTGAACCGGCGCCCTGGTTTTTAACCATACCGTTAACCGTTATTTTTACTATCGGCGTTACCAATGCGGTTAATTTATCCGATGGCCTGGATGGACTTGCGGCCGGGATTATGTTATTGACTTTATTGGCCATTGCATTTATGGCTTATGAGTCATTAGATATCGGTGTGATTATTTTTGCACTGGCAGTAGTGGGTGGTATCGTTGGGTTTCTCTGGTTTAATACTCATCCTGCTATTGTATTTATGGGGGATACAGGCAGTCAGTTTATTGGCTTTATTGTTGTTTTTCTAACCCTCTATCTTACCCAGGACGTTAATCCTGCTTATAATCCGGCTTTGCCTTTGTTGCTGGTTGGTCTGCCTATTCTGGATACACTGACAGTGATGATTCGCAGAATACGCTCTGGCCGCTCACCTTTTTCACCTGATAAAACCCATATTCATCATCGGTTATTGGAGTTGGGCTTTACTCATGCCGAAGCTGTAGGGGCTATTTATTTACTTCACAGTATTTTTCTGATTGCAGCACTTTATTTTCGTTACAGTTCGGATGTTGTCGTTGTCGGTGTTTATTTGATAATTTCGCTTGGTATTCTAGCGCTGTTTTATGTCGCCAAGAAAAATAACTGGTCTTTACATAATACCCAGGAAGGTGTAGACAGAAGAGGACGTTCTATCTGGAGAAATGAATATATTTTTCAATACAGCCGTATTTTTATAAGTGTCAGTATTGGTTTTTATTTATTGCTTACGGGTGGCTTATTAATAGATGAAATACTTGCTTTACCTGCCGGAGTCTATGCCTTGTCGGTACTCGGGATGTTGCTGTTTTTTATGGCGCCCAGGTTTATTCAGAATTTATGGATTCGTTTCAGTGTTTATAATGCAGCCATTCTGTCATTAATCATGAAGGATGAGTTTCCACAGTTGTCTGTTCTGGATAATGGTTTATTGGATGGTTTTTTATTTATTTTAATCATTGTGGTGTCTATCGCAATCAGAACAACCCGGAAATCCAAATTTATTCTGACAACACAGGATTTGCTGATTATTTTGTTTACTTTATTCAGTAGTTTTATTGTCGGTTCCCAGCTAATCGGGAGTGTCCTGTTTCGGTTGTTTAGTCTGGGCTATGCTATTGAGTATTTAATACACCGGGATTTTTATAAGTCACAGTTATTACGCTTTATGGCCGCTTTTTCAGGGTTTATTGTTTTTAGTCTGGTTTGGTTGCATTTACATTAACTATCAACAATACTTACGATAGAAATTTGTCTGTTTACTGATATAGCAAGAGTTATTAAATTTTTAAGAGGAAAATATGTACATCAACAACAAAATATGGATAGGGATGTTGTTAAGCTTAAGTATCTTAACAGCCTGTGA
>CAYLNS010000139.1:0-2549 GCA_964385115.1 uncultured Methylomarinum sp. | reverse complement strand
TTTTTAGCGTTGATCCAGGCTCACCCGGATAATGAAAAATTATATTATGATTTGGCAAAAATCTATGTCAGTCAAAACAAGATTGATGAAGCGGAGCAGCTATTAAAAAAATTGATTGCCCAGCTTCCGGATAAAGACCAGCCTAAATTTGTTCTGGTTGAACTGTTGCAACAGAAAAAAGGTGTGGACGTTGCTGAAAGAGAATTAAATCGTTTGATTCAGGAGCATCCAGACAATTTTGGTTTTCACTTTGCCAAATTAGCCCTGCACAAAAAAGACCCGGAAAAATTAGAACAAATTCTCAGGGAAATTATCCAGGAAGATAAATTAGGTGCGGCAGGAATTAAGGCCAGAAACCAGCTGGCCAAATTATTGGCTGCACAAGGAAAAAATAAAGAGTCATTGACCTTGGTTGAAGAGGTTATCGAACTCGATCCCAGAAATACCGATGCCCTGTTGATGCGAGCAGGATACGAGATAAAGCAGGGTGATAATGATGCGGCCATTGCCGATGCCCGTACCGTTTTGCGGGAGAATCCTGAATCCGAAAAAGCACTGATGCTGTTGGCGATTGCTCAGTTAAAGTCGAAAAATCTGGAACTGGCCGAGGAAACACTGGAAAAATTGTTATTGGTTAACCCTAAAAACCTGGTAGCAAGCAAGGATTTGGTCAGAATAAAGGTTCAGCGCAAGGATGAAGAAGGGGCAATTAAATTACTGGAAAAGATTCAACCATTAGCTAAAGGCGATCAGGATATTGCTGTCATGTTGATTGATCTTTACGGTAAACGCCAGCAATGGGAAAAAGCAGAAAAAGTAGCCAATGAGTTTTTGGCATCGGCGAAAACCAAAGAACTGCCACACTATAAACTGGCGCAGCTTTATCTGGGACAGAAAAAGTATGAAGATGCCATCAGGGAATTCAAGAAAGTCCTGGAAACCAAGCCGACAGCGCCTGATGCGCTGGTAGGTATTGTCAGAAGCTACCTGGCTCTGGGCAAGGTAAAAGAAGCAGAAGCTTTATTGGATAAAGCGGTCGCCGACAATCCGGATAATGCCGCGTTGTTAACCTTAAGGGCGGAGCTTTATAAAACCCGCAGGCAGTTGGCTAAAGCCGAGCAGTTATTCAAGCGTGTAATTGAGTTAAAACCAAAAGCGCCGAGAGCTTATCAACAACTGGCTTCATTATATGTTGCACAAAACCAGTTGGATAAAGCGATTGCGGTTTATCAGCAAGGGCTGAAAAATATACCGGATAGCCCTTTGATTTTGATGCAATTGGGTATTCTGGAGACGGTTGTCGGTAACAAGCAGACAGCGATTGCAGCCTATAAGCAATTGCTGGCTATTCAACCAGATAATCTTCTGGTGGTTAATAACCTGGCCTCATTACTTTCAGAAAGTGATGACCCGGATGTATTAAAAGAAGCCTGGTCTTTGGTTAAACCATTAAAAGATTCAAGTTATCCCGCCTTTTTGGATACTTATGGCTGGCTGGCCTTTAAAAATGGTCAGATAGATGAAGCTTTATCCAGCCTTGAAAAAGCAGTGGGTAAAGAGCAGGGGGTTGTTCCGGAAATGCATTATCATCTGGCCATGGTTTATCTGAAATTGGGAAGAACGCAAGAAGCCAAGCTGGAATTGGAAAAAGCAGTGGTCGAGGGTGCCAGATATAAAGGCATTGAAGAAGCTCGCTTGAAGCTTAAGGAATTAAGTCAGAAATAAGGAAAGTTTGTTAGGTAATCATTCCCATGCTTACGTGGGAATGATTATTAGACTTGCAAGGTTGGTTCCCATGAATAATCATGGGAACCAAAGACTATGAAGTTTAACGTTTAATCAGCCTGCTTTAGCGATTTCAGCCCGCATATCATCGATAACCTGTTTGTAATCAGGTTTGCCGAAGATGGCTGAGCCGGCTACAAAAGTATCGGCGCCGGCTTCTTTGATGGCTCGGATGTTGTCGACTTTAACGCCACCATCAATTTCCAGACGAATATCCAGACCGGAGTCGTCAATTCTCTTTCTGACTTCACGTAATTTATCCAGTGCAGTTGGAATGAAAGACTGACCACCGAAACCCGGATTGACCGACATCAGTAAAATCATATCCAGTTTATCCATCACATAATCCAGGTGATCCAGAGGGGTTCCCGGATTAAAGACCAGACCAGCCTTACAACCGTTGTCTTTGATTAGTTGCAGGGTTCTGTCGATATGAACGGAAGCCTCGGGGTGGAAAGTAATATAGCTGGCGCCGGCCTTGGCAAAATCAGGAATAATTCTGTCGACCGGTTCAATCATTAAATGTACATCAATCGGTGCGGTGACACCGTGTTTTCTCAAGGCATCACAGACTAACGGGCCAATCGTCAGATTAGGGACAAAATGGTTATCCATTACATCAAAATGCACTACATCCGCGCCTGCGGCTAAAACATTATCCACTTCTTCCCCTAAACGGGCGAAATCAGCGGATAAGATAGATGGGGCAATCCAGTTTTCTGTCATTGTTTAATCCTCTTGGTGAAAAATAAAATATAACGGCT
>CAYLNS010000138.1:0-6365 GCA_964385115.1 uncultured Methylomarinum sp. | reverse complement strand
TTGTATGCGTGTTACCAGCAAGGTCTGTTTTGTGCTAATAATGGCAAATCACCGCGTAACCCCATGGCATGGCGGTTGAACAGGTTTTTAAGCAGCTGGCTATGATTGATTTGGTTCATGCCCAGGGACCGAGCAGAAATCACGGCCAGTGTCTGTTGAGTAAACAGGCGGTTTAAGGCATCCATACTGGTCATCATCAGCAGATTATCACCTTTACGCCAGCGTTCGTATTGACGCAAATACTTATGACTGTTCAATGGGCGGCCGGCTTTTTTTGTTTTAATAAGCAGTTCTGCAATGGCGGCGGCATCCAACAGACCGGCATTAGCCCCTTGTCCTGCCAAGGGGTGCATGGCGTGCGCGGCGTCGCCGATGAGTGCCAGATGCTCATCAGTATAGCGGTTGGCATATTGGTATTTGAGCGGAAAAGCAGCACGGGGGCCAGTATCCAGCATTTTTCCCAGAATGCCGTTAGAGACAGTTTCCAGCTTGTTAAGAAAATCCTGATCGCTTAGTTGTAAATAAGATTGTGCCGTTTCGGTTGTTAAGGTCCAGACAATTGAACACTGCCCAGTGTGTAGTGGCAGAAAGGCCAGCGGTCCTTCATCCAGAAAACGTTGCCAGGCGGTATGCTGGTGGCTTTTTTCGGTAGTAATGGTGGCTACCAGACCGTCTTGATGATAGGGCCAGCCGGTGACTTCAATACCGGCCTTTTTACGCAGGAATGATTCACGTCCGTCGGCGGCGATGACCAGGTCAGCAGTGATTTTGTCACCATTATCCAACAACAAGGTCCGGCCGTTGTTGATGGCAAAGGTATCAGCAACTTTGACGCCGGTAATACACTGGACATTGGCTTTGGCTTCCAGAATATCCCAGAGGGCGGCTATAGTGATGCGATTTTCAACAATGTGACCCAGTTCGTTGAATTCGGTATCAGCACAGTCAAAATGCAGTTCTCCATCGGCTTTGGCGTCCCAGACGCGCATATCTTTATAGGCACAGGCACCGCGCTGGATAATGGCGGGCCAGGCACCGACTTGTTGCAGAATATTCTGTGAAGCTTTAGTTAATGCAGAAACCCGCAAATCCACGCTGTTTGCCGGCCATTGACGTTCGGGTCTGCGGGCATCCAGCAGAGCGATATTGATATCAGCCTGAGCAATAGCGCAAGCGGCAGTGGCTCCGACGATGCCGCCGCCGACGATGATGACGTCAAAATGTTTACTCGACATTATTTTTTACTCCCGACTCTGGGTAATCTTTCGGCCATACCCATGGCATGACGGGCCAGTATTTTTTTGGCAAAAGGCAGATGATCCAGCAGTGTCAGTCCGCTGTTTCTGACGGCGGCCAAAGCCAGCCAGTTATTGGAAAAAATTTTCACCGTAGTATCGGTAAAGGCAATGGTTTTGTCGTGATCGGTCTGTCTGTTTTGCGCATATTGCTGTAATAATTCAGGATTGCCGGGGTCGTCTTGATTCTGAATCATTTCGGCCAGTTGCACGACATCCCGAAGGCCCAGGTTGAATCCCTGTCCAGCAACCGGGTGTAATTGATGGGCGGCGTTGCCAATGATAATGGTGCGACCGGTGAGCATTCGTTCGGCGCGAATCAGGGTCAGAGGAAATGCTCTGACGGGGGCTGCCAGGGATAATTCCCCGAGCTTATAGCCAAAACAGTCTTGAAGCTGGCTGAGAAACTCGGTTTCACTGCTTTGGGTCAGGGCTTTGGCATCCTCGTGACTGCGGGTCCAGACAACAGATAATTCATGACCTGACAGAGGCAGTAGTGCCAGCGGGCCGGACTGGGTAAAGCGTTCATAGGCTGTATTGTGATGTGGCAGCGCAGCTTTAACTGTGGTGACCAGTGCGGTCTGGCCATATTCAGTAATTTGTTGCGGTATTTCAAGTAGTTTTCTGACGCTGGAATTGCCGCCATCGGCACCGACCAGTAAAGCAGCTGACAGGGAAAAGGGGCGGTCAGTGTCTTTCAAACTGACATGAACGGCCTGATTGTCAGACATCAGGCCGATAACACGGGCCGGGCAAAAACGTTTGACGCCGGATTGTTCCACCCGTTTAGCAACATGCGTTTCAATATCGCGAGCACAGATGACATACCCCAAGGCATCGACACCTTGCTGACGGGCAGACAGCCGGGTTTTGCCAAAATGGCCTTTGTCGGAGATGTGAATCTGTTTTATCGGCGTGGCAGTGGTAATTTCCTGCCATGCTCCTAAGGCGCTGAGCATATTGACGGTTCCGGCTGCCAGAGCCAGTGCCCGGTCACCCGCGGGGGAGTCTTTAAGTTGTTGTGGTGTTTGAGCTTCAATAATGGCCACATTCAGACCGGAATCTTTTAGGGCCAGGGCCAGACAGTTGCCTGCCAGGCCGCCACCGGCAATCAATATATCGTAATCAAGTTGCATTATGTCGCCTGCATCAGCTTTTCAATTTCGTCAATGGTTTTAGGGACATCCGAGGTCAAGACTTCATGGCCATCGGCTGTTACCAGGACATCGTCTTCAATACGGATGCCGATACCCCGCCATTTAGGATCGACATCCTGGCAGTCGGCGGGAATATACAGTCCAGGCTCAATGGTCAGGACCATGCCGGGTTCCAGCAGGCGCCACTGATCATCCAGTTTGTAGTCGCCGACATCATGAACATCCATGCCCAGCCAGTGGCCAATCCGGTGCATGTAAAACTGTTTGTATTTTTCGTTTTTAATCAACGTGGGGACGCGGCCTTTTAACAGGCCCAGTTTCACCAGTCCGGAGGTCAAGACTTCCACGGAGACATCATGAGCCTTGTTCCATGGTTGCCCCGGTTGGATTTGTTCAATCGCAGCAAACTGGGCATCCAGGACCAATTGATAAAGCTGCTTTTGAGCCGGACTGAACTTGCCGGATATGGGGAATGTGCGGGTAATATCGGCTGCATAATGGTCACATTCGGCGCCAGCATCAATCAGCAGCAGGTCATTTTTCTTCAGTTTGTCCTTGTTGTCGACATAATGCAGCACACAGGCATTTTTGCCGCTGGCAACAATAGAGGGATAGGCGACATGACGGAGGCCGTGCTGGAAAAATTCATGAATAATCTCACCTTCAATCTGATATTCGTATAACCCGGGCTGACAGGTTTGCATGGCCCGGATATGCGCTTTGGCGGAAATTTGCGCGGCTTTACGCATCAGTTTCTGTTCGGCGGCACTTTTGAACAGGCGCATTTCATGAACTATATGTTCCAGGGACACCAGTTCGCCAGGGGCGTTAACGCCATTACGGGATTGCTTGCGGATATTGTTAATCCATTCCAGCAGTTTATGATCCAGGTCGCTGTCGCGTCCCATAGGATAGAAAACCTTGGATTTGTTTTCCAAAAGCCCGGGCAGGATGTCATCCAGGTCATCAATCGGGAAGGCATCATCCGCTTCATAATGTTGGGTGGCGCCTTCCAGTCCGGCATGAGCGCCTTCCCACAGCGCTTTTGTTTGATCAAATTCGCGGCAGAATAAAATATATTCACCCTGTTTACGGCCGGGGATAAAAACAGCCAGCGAATCAGTTTCATTAAAGCCGGTCAGGTAATAAAAATCACTGTCCTGACGGAAAGGATATTCGACGTCACGGTTACGAACCCGGCTGGAAGCACTGGCTATCAGGGCGATATTACCTGTACCAATCTGCTGCATCAGCGCCTTGCGGCGTTTTTTAAATTCACTTTGTTTCATGCGTTAATGGCTTTGTTCTGTATCATTATGTTCCTGTAGCTGGTCGCGGACGAGTAATACGGCAGCACGCAGGTATTCCTGAATTTCCATCAGTGCCTGCTCGTCTTCATCACCCGAGACATCGGTTTCCAGTTTGGTGAATTCGACAATATCGCGCATGATTTCGCCGCTTTCGCCGGGCCAATCACTGCTGGTTTTTTGATAGCCGATACCGAATAAAAATCCCTGGCACCATTGGCGAATAGCTTCCGCCCGCTCGCTCAGGTCTTCATCATCATCTGGCAGGAACAGGTCAAAGGTAAATTCTTCCTCTTCAGGGTTCAGCAGTTTCTGGGTTTGTTCATAAAGGTTGAGCAAAATACTTTTTTCTTCATAATCAAGCTGTTCATCGCTGAATATTTCTGCCAGCCAGTTGGCAGCATCGCTGCGATTGTCGACACAGAGCATTCCGGTGGCTATGCCATGGGCTTCTGCCGCGCCCATGTCGGCATTTTGTTGTAGCAGGATGTTACTGACAAGATCGTAACTCATAAATAAAATCTCATGATTTTCACAAAAAATTATGCTTATGCTAACATTGTTCCAGATAGAGTAATATTTAATGTATCAATTCAGTGAGTTGCCCTGTGCCGCCTGTTTAGGTAGTCGCTGGTTTTGCTGAATGGGGACTATTTTATATTGTTTCTGTTAATGAGTAGAAAATATTACCTGTATCGGTGATGATGACACGGATTCAGGCATTAAAAGTAATCGTTTTTGTAATGACTCAGCGGGCATAAGAACTAAATAGACTGAGTAGTTACTCGTTTTTTAACCTTTATAAACCACATTCATGGCTAATTCTGAATACGATTCATCCGGCGAGCTAAAAAATCTTGAAGAAAAACTGGACGAGCTGATTCTGCAGTTTGAATCGCTTAAAAATGAGAATAATTCATTGAAAATCCGTCAGGAATTATTGGTAAAGGAAAAGGCCAAGCTGCTGGAGAAAACGACAATTGCCAGAAACCGGGTTGAAGCTATGATTACCCGGCTTAAAGCAATGGAGCATGGCTCATGAAAAAACGTCCACAACCGGTTTCAATCAATATTCTGGGCAAAGAATATAAGATTGCCTGTGAGGAAAGCGAAAAAGAAGCGCTTATTGAGTCCGCTAAAGAACTGGATCAACAAATGCGCAAAATCAGAGACTCGGGCAAAGTAGCCAGTCATGACCGTATTGCAGTGATGGCAGCTCTGAATCTGACTCATGAACTCAGACAGAACACACAGGCAACCACATCACCCGTTAACAGCATCAACAGTACGCTGATTAAATTGCGGCAAAAAATTGAAAATGCTCTGGAAAATTCTTAACCCGGCCTTGTCATTGTAGTGCCATACAGCTCCAGGTATTGTTTGGTACGAATTAAAGTTATGCCCGTTTTTAGGGTTGTTGCGCTATAAAAATGTTTATATGTTGCAACTATTCAGCGTATTCAGGTATTTAATATCAGTCACTTACTCCAGAAGACGCCGTACACATCCATGTAGGCCTGTATGGGAGATCCCTGTCACATACACTTGCTTCCGTAAGTAACTGATAATAAATTGCATTTCTCTTTGTAAAGTACGCTGAGTGGATACAAATTATCTTAATAAAAAATGGCGATTGTGCAGTTATGGTCATGGTAAAGCCGGATTAATTCAGCTAAAATACAGTTTAATCTCCTGCAGCGTTCGAGTAGTGCCGGGTGTTTCCTGAACCTGATATTGCCCCGGAAACGGTCCCCAGTTGCTGGTGTGCATGCCTGTCATTGATGGGAAGCCTGATGGACTGGTAAAGTTTCCACTTGAACCTCTGGTTCAAGGACGAAGGTACGAGACGGCGCAGGCGGGAGATCCTTATCTTTTGTGAATTCCTCTTATATTTCTCCCTTTTTAGCTTGAATATCAGTTCATCTGTAATTAAGCTTGTTTCTATAGCCTTTAAGAAAACCCTGAATGGAGAGCAAAGAAATGAAGAAATTACCAGTATTGGCCATGACGGCTGTTTTGGCAGCCGGTTGTGCCACTGACCCGTATACAGGTCAGCAAAAAGTATCTAATACCGGCTATGGCGCCGGGATTGGCGCGGCTGTAGGTGCTGCCAGTGGCGCCCTGATTGGGGGTGATGGCAAGGGCGCGCTGATTGGTGCTGCTGCCGGTGCTGCTCTGGGCAGTGGTATTGGATATTATATGGACAGGCAAGAGGCCCAATTAAGAGCCCGGCTGGAAGGGACTGGCGTCAGAGTAGTACGTGAAGGTAATAATCTGAAACTGATTATGCCGGGTAATATCACGTTTGCAACCGACTCGGCCCAAATCAGCCCAAGTTTTTATCCTATTCTGGATTCTGTCGCCATTGTTTTAAAAGAATTTGATAATACCAGTATTAATGTTTCTGGGTTTACTGATTCTACCGGGCCAGATATGTATAACCAGGAGCTTTCAGAACGACGGGCGAACAGTGTTGCCAGTTATCTGGTTCGGTCGGGTGTGTTGCCCGGAAGAATTCAGGCAAGAGGATTTGGTGAGCGCTATCCGATTGCCTCAAATGCTACTCCCGAAGGGCGGGCAATGAACCGGCGGGTGGAAATCAGTAT
>CAYLNS010000137.1:0-6486 GCA_964385115.1 uncultured Methylomarinum sp. | reverse complement strand
CCCTTACAACCAGGACAAACTCTTGACCTGCCGGATGACTCAGCCCATTATCTCAGAACTGTTCTGCGTCTTAAAAAAGACCAGGACTTAATCCTTTTTAACGGGCAGGGCAATGAATTCAACGCCAAACTGATTCTGGTCAGCCGCAAAACCGTTACCGTCAAAATATTAACCGAAAATACTCCTGAAAAAGAATCCCCGTTAACCATTTCACTGGGTTTAGGCATCTCCCGGGGCGACCGTATGGACTGGGCTATACAAAAAGCTGTAGAACTGGGCGTTAATTCTTTAACGCCTTTAATGACAAATCACTGCGTTATCAAGCTGAGCCCAGAAAAACAACAGTCACGCATCAAACACTGGCAGGGTATTATCCAACATGCCTGTGAACAATGTGGCCGCGTATACCTCCCTCAACTCAATGCTATCACCAGCCTGGCGGACTGGGTTTTAAAACAACAACACCTGAAAATCTTTCTTGACCCTTATGCCACCCATTCGCTGTCACAGCTTCAGCCTGAAAATTCAAGCGTTACCTTACTCTCCGGGCCGGAAGGCGGCTTCAGCGAACAGGAAAGACAACTGGCAATACAAGCCGGGTTTACACCAGTAAAACTTGGACGCCGAATTTTACGTACTGAAACCGCCGTATTGGCATCCATTTCCGCCATCCAGACCTTATGGGGTGACTTTTAAATGAGAACAATCGCTTATGCGTTAATGCCCTTACTGATACTGGTTGTACTGGCTTCGGTTTCTTGCCTGTTGAGTTATTTTATCCTGCTGGCCTTGGGAGATGTGATTGAACTTCGTAAAGTTGTCAGCAAAGCAACACTGATTCTGCTCATCTTGAGCATTTTTCCACTACGAAGATATTTAAACTTAAGCTGGCAGGATTTGGGCTTTGCCCCTCGCAAACAATTTATCCGGCAAATGGGGATTGGTTTGCTGGTGGGCATAGCAACCTTATTACCGGTTTTACTGACTTTATACGCCTTGGATATTCACATTATTGATACCGGCAGAAACTGGACACTGGCCAAAGCAATTAAAAAAATATCGATTTCCTTAATCCTTGCGCTGTTGATTTCTTTTGCAGAAGAACCCTTGTTCCGCGGTATCCTGCTGGCGGGTTTTAAAAAGAAAATGTCTGTGATGCTAGCCGTCTTACTCAGTTCGTTCTATTATGCCGCCTTACATTTTTTAAAAAGCAAACAGTCCATTCCGTACCAGGAACTGGATATCACTTCGGGATTCACATTGATGCTGGATGCTTTTGCCAACTGGCTCAATCCAGGCATAATTTCTGCATTTATGGCCTTATGGGTTGTGGGTATTTTTCTCAGCATCATCCGTATAGAATTCAAGCAAAGCATCGGCATCTGTGTAGGCTGTCATGCCGCCTGGGTCTGGCAAATAAAAACCAGTAAAGACTTTTTAAACCTGAATCCCGAATCGGACTATTTATATCTGGTCAGTCAATATGACGGTGTCGTCGGCCCGCTGGTCACAGTCTGGCTTTCTGTTGCCATTGCCGGTTTTTATTTATGGAAATCAAAAAAAACCATATAGCTTGATAATCATTACCTTATCAGCACTCCGGCTTACTGACATATTGATAGCCATTAAACAGCCCTCGTTCCGTAAACTAACGGCTGCAATAAGTTTTAAGAGTATTACCCGTATAAAAGAAGTGGTAAACTGATTAGTACCTGGGAAACAATGCAGGTATTTCCTCAGAAAAGCTGGTGCTCACTATGAAAACAAACCAAAAAACATACTTCTTTTTACTACTTCCTGTTTTCATTTTTTTATCGGGTTGCGCACCCGATTATATTTATCGTAGTGATTACAGTCAGTGCATTACCACCTCTGATCGGGCCTGTGAAAACCATTCTATACAACTGCATAACCAAGACACAAACGTCGAGTATCAATTAGGTTTTGTTGAAATAGACGATCAAGGACAAATACGGGATCGTCAACAAATGGATGCTCTGCTGGATGACATCTATAAAACAGCGGCTTTTGATAATGTATTGCTTAATGTCTTTGTTCATGGCTGGCATCATAATGCAGCACCTGGTGACAGCAACATAGAAGGCTTTAAAGATAACCTTAAAAAACTGAGTCAGATTGAACATCAATACAGCCAGACCGAAGGATACCGCCCGCGAAAAGTGATTGGCATTTATTTAGGCTGGCGGGGAGAATCAATAGACTTTCCGGGACTTAAATATACGACTTTTTGGGACAGAAAAAGTACCGCGGAAGATGTTGGTTATCTTGGTGTAACTGAGTTGCTGTTAAAGCTTGAAGAAATCACCAATGTCAAAAATACCCAGCCTCCAAAATTCAGAAGTCGCCTGGTTGTAATTGGTCACAGTTTTGGAGGCGCTGCCGTTTATAATGCTATTTCGCAAATCATGGCCAGCCGCTTTATCAACAGCAAACCCGACAAAAACTTTACCGGCCCGGTATTAGGCTTTGGTGACCTGGTTGTACTACTAAACCCTGCTTTTGAAGCAATGCAGTTTGCGCCACTGCATGATCTGGCCCAGTCACGCTGTAGTTATTTTGCTTCGGGTCATCCGCGCCTGGCTATCCTTACATCAGAAACTGATTATGCGACTAAATATGCTTTTTGGATGGGCAGAGTTTTTACCACCTTTTTGGAAACCCATAACACAATCGTTCGAGAGCATTGTCAGGGCAAATACAAACTTATCCTGGATGAAGGCAAAGCCGATCGCAACGCAGTCGGGCATTTTAAACCCTTTCTTACCCATACTTTGACATTGGCAAAAAACCAAAAAACCAACGTTAAGCAGACAGCTGACAGTTATTATCCCACCATCAACTGGGAGCAAATCCGTCAGAAAAACAGCCAACAATATGGCGATACCATTCTGACCCATTTACAAAAAACAGCACTACTCAATCCTTATTTAAATATCCAGGTCAGTCAGGAAATCATGGATGGTCATAATGATATTTTTGGTGATGAACTGATGCGGTTTATCCGTATGTTGATAATTTCTTCAACCAACGATTAACCTTTACGGTCTAAAGAAAGCCTGAGCTCATAAAGTAGCCATGAGTTCAGGCTTTAACCCTCAATCCCTGAAGTTATCAAACTGCAGTGGCTGTTCCAATTCAGCCTCTTTCAGCATTTGAATCACTTTTTGCAAATCATCTCTTTTTTTACCGGTAACGCGGATTTTTTCCCCTTGAATAGCTGCCTGAACTTTTAGCTTTTTATCTTTAATCATTTTGACAATTTTCTTGGCCAGTGGCGTCTCCAGGCCTTGTTTTAATGTTAAAACCTGCTGAGCTGTTTTACCACTGGTTTTGGCATCACCCGTTTCCAGACAGGCAATATCAATCCCGCGCTTAGTCATTTTTGAATACAGAATCGGCAACATTTGCTGTAACTGAAACGTGGATTCGGCAATCAGGGTAATCTGTTCATCCTGTAGCTCAAATTTTGCATCAGACCCTTTAAAATCAAAACGGGTAGACACTTCCCGATTGGCCTGGTCAACGGCATTGCTGACTTCATGACTATCAAATTCAGAAACAATATCAAATGATGGCATAACTTCTCTTTACTGTTATTTATAAAAATATTCACTATAATTTTGTTATAGTTTAAATTCAATTGCTTTTTATAATCGCTATGAAAAAAACCGTTTGTCTTCTGCTCCTGTTATCCCTGCCTTTTCTTTACGGCTGTGGGACAAATGGCGACGTTAAAGGGCGTGATTTCGAAATATCTTCTGTACTAAAAAACGATATTGATTTAGTTTCCGAAACTCATCAAAAAATAGTGCGTAATGCACTGATAAATCTGGCGGAAAAACTATATAAACGTAACCCCGACCAATGGAAAAAGGGCGGCTACCAAAACAGACAGGAAGCATTGGATGTTTTAAAACAGTATCCTTACCCGGAAATTGACGGAAAAAGCAGTATTGCCTGTATCTGGCTGACTTTTGATGAGTCTTATCAGGGCGATCGTGTCAAAGCTTTTATTGCCGGCCTTTCTACAATGATTATGCAGGCTTATGATAATCATGAGTCTTTTTATCTGCACAATATGCTGGAAGCGCAAAAGCTTTATGACAGCGCCCGTAATCTGGAACTGGCCTCATGGCTGCTACGCACAAAAAGAAACAGCAGCGGCCGATTATTTCTGCTCAGTTCTGGTGGCAGTGAAGAAATTAATTTAAGCTTTGAACGACTGTTTGGCAAAATGATTAATGCCCAGGATATGCTGGCACAAATTATGGCAGACAGATCTCACCGGCAAATAAAAAACACACTACAAGCAATCGCTACCGCATTTATTCCGATTTAATCAACAACGGTAACCCGGGCAACGACTTAAACTTGCCCGTAATATTCAGTCCTGACTTTTTTCTGTCTGCAGAAAATGTTTAACCGCTTTGATACGCAATTGTCTGATGGCCTCACCTATCTGAGCGCCTTTTAATTCCCGCTGCATCACTTCCTGCACATCGACATTCGCCATCACCTCAGCAGCTTTCAGCAATATTCTCCGCTGGGGATAATCCCGCTGTTCAAAACCTTTCCGACCTTTCATATCCGCTTCGCAGGCTTTGGCAAAATCATCGACATGATTATCCTGTCGGGTCGCACCCAGTTTCTGTAACAAATCCACCAGCGTCGCGCTTTTTAAATCAAATATACGGTGACAATGCGTATGATATTGCATCACCAGAAGACTCAGTGCCTTGAATGATTTCGGCACCCTCAACCGCTTGCAAAACTGTTCCAGAACAGGGACACCTAACTGCTCGTGTCCATGATGGCTCGGCCATTTATCTCGGGGGGTTTTGGCTTTCCCCAAATCGTGACACAAGGCAGCAAAGCGGACTTCAGCCTTCTCAGACAACAGCGCCGCCTGGTCCAGAACCATAAGAACATGTACGCCGGTATCAATTTCCGGATGATATTGCGGCGGCTGAGGAACACCAAAAAGCTGGTCAATTTCAGGAAAGACACTCGCCAGGGCCTGGCATTCACGTAACGTATAAAAAAAGGCGGAGGGAGTTTTTTCCTGCAAGGCCTTGTTCAGTTCCGCCCAGACTCTTTCGGCAACCAGATAATCAGTCTCGCCATTTTCGACCATTTCTAGCATCAACTGCCGGGTTTCTGGTGCTAAAGTGAATCCTAAATGAGCATATCGTGCAGCAAAACGCGCCAGCCGTAATATTCTGACCGGATCTTCCGAAAAGGCAGGGGAAACATGCCGGAACACACGATTTTCCAAGTCCTGGCGGCCATTAAAAGGGTCAATCAATTCCCCATCTTCGGTCATAGCCATGGCGTTGATGGTCAAATCCCGACGAATCAAATCCTGCTCCAGCGTTACATCAGGAGAAGCATGGACGACAAAACCTCTGTAGCCGGGTGCTGTTTTTCGTTCTGTCCGTGCCAACGCATATTCGTCGTGCGTTTGCGGGTGCAAAAATACAGGAAAATCCTTACCTACAGGTTTAAACCCCTGCGCCACCATAGATTCAGGCGTTTCACCAATTACCACCCAGTCTTTTTCCTTAACCGGGTAGTTCAACAATTTATCCCGAACGGCTCCGCCTACCAGATAAGCTTTCATTTTTTACACATCCTGATCAAATCATTGATAATATGAAGCGCTTGGTTATCTCTTTTAAAGAGATGGATTAATTCGCCAGCTAATTCCGCAGCATTATACCTGGGCCAGATTAAAGCACCGACCAGCACTAGTATAAATGACACACCGACTCTTATTCACTATTTCATATTTAAAATGACTGAAATTTTTATCTTAAGCCTGATGGTAGGCGCTGTTGCCGGGCTTCTTGCCGGTCTGTTTGGCATTGGCGGCGGCGTCATTATCGTGCCTGCCCTGGTATGGATTTTCAGCAGTCATCTGTTTAATCCGGAATTGATTATGATCAGTGCAGTAGCTACCTCGCTGGCAACAATTATTCCCACGTCAATAGCGTCTATCATCACGCACCATAAGATGGGGGCGTTAATCTGGCCGACTGTTTTCAGACTGGTTCCCGGTATTATTACCGGTAGTCTCCTGGCGGCCATATTAGCTGAAAATATCAGTGCAGCTACATTACGTCTTTTGTTTATTCTTTATTTACTCTACGTGGCAACAACATTAGCCTTGCAAAAAAAGCCGGCATTGTCCATACATCAACCCCGTCCCACACTGGATTATCTGGCAGGTTTTGTGATTGGAGGAATATCGGCACTCATCGGTATAGGCGGAGGCACACTGACCGTCCCCTATTTGCTGGGCAGACATCTTAAAATGAAAAATGCCGTAGCCATTTCCAGCGCCTGTGGACTGCCAATTGCACTAACCGGCACCATCAGCTATGCCTTTTTAGGCTGGAATAAAACCGGCCTGCCCGAATTCAGTCTGGGCTATGTTTATCTGCCAGCCTTTTTAGGCATTATCAC
>CAYLNS010000136.1:4864-6517 GCA_964385115.1 uncultured Methylomarinum sp. | reverse complement strand
GTATGGCCGCCTTTTTATGTCATCTGATATTGAATATCGGTAATGATATATTCTGTGGTTTTACCTGCAATATTCAGTTTAATATCATCATCCAGTTTCTTTTTTAACAAGGCTTTGGCCAAAGGTGAATCCAGACTGATATAGCCTTTTTCTGAATCAATCTCATCGGCGCCAACAATCCGGTAACAGACTTCTTCACCGTTTTCTTTTTCCAGTGTGACCCATGCGCCAAAAAAAATCTGGTCCTGTTTGTCAGGTTGCTCTGAGACAATCGTTAATGAGGGCAAACGTTTTTGCAGATAATGAATGCGGCGGTCAATACCGCGTAATTCTTTTTTCCGGTAAATGTATTCTGCATTTTCAGAGCGATCGCCCTCGGCGGCAGCCGCAGCCAGGGCAGCCGTAACCTCTTTACGTTTTTCCCATAGTTGACTGAGTTCCTGTTCCAGAGTCTGGTAGCCTTCTGATGTGATATAAGGTGATGATTTTGGGCGGGGTGGTTTCCAGCGAGCCATGTTTTTAAATGAAAAAAAGCTTTATAATAACTTCTTTTTTATTAAAACATGAAGGTAATCATGCAGATTTCAGACAATACCGCAGTATCAATCCACTATACATTAACGAACAGCGCCGGAGAAAAGCTTGATAGCTCTGTAGGCGGTGAGCCACTGGAATATCTGCATGGTGCGGGTAATATTATTCCGGGATTGGAGGATGCTTTAGCAGGCAAGGAAGCAGGTGATAAATTCAAGGTGACCATCGATGCTGAAAATGCTTATGGTGAAAAACAGGCTGAAATGATACAAGTTGTGCCTAAAAGCATGTTTAACGATATGCCTGTAGAACCTGGCATGCAGTTTCAGGCACAGGTCAGTCATGGCCCGGGTATTATTACCGTCGTTGAAGTCAATGGGGATGAAGTCACGATAGATGGCAACCATCCTTTGGCAGGTGAGGATTTGACTTTTGATGTTGAAGTAATGAATGTTCGGCAGGCGACAGAAGATGAAATCAGTCATGGCCATATTCATGGTGAAGGTGAGCATCATTAAATGATGAACAGGATAAGCATCAGGCAAATCATATTATTGCTGCTAACGGCCGTTACGGTCGTTGGTGGTTATGCCTTTTTACGTTATGCCTATGGAGTGACTGATTCAACACCGTTTACCCAGGAAATTGTTCTGATTATCCTGGGAACGGTGGCGACTGTTCTGATTACTGCGTTATTGCTGAATCAGCAGACGGCGGTTGAGATTGAAAAAGAGCAGAGCATTAAGGTTATTGAGCTGAAAACCCGGATTTACGAGGATTTAATCAATAAAATTGAAGAAATGTCGTTATCCGATAGTGTTTATGAGCATGATATTATCCGTTTGCGCTTTATTATGCATCGTTTGGCGATTATTTCGGCTCCTGAAGTCTTGAATGAGTTTTATAACTTTCTGGATGTATTGGGTCAATGCGTAAAAAACGGCACAATCCAGGATAATTCTGAAGAAGTAGCTCTCGCTCTGGCTAATCTGACGATTAAAATCCGCAATGATTTGATTGGCGATATGGATTTGCTGGAAAATTATACTGAAGAGCAAATCCGGCAATTGATTTTACGTAATACCGATGAGTCTATGGATTTAAAGATTGATTAGCTGT
>CAYLNS010000136.1:0-4764 GCA_964385115.1 uncultured Methylomarinum sp. | reverse complement strand
GATGGCGCTTGCTTTTTTATTGCTCTTTGTATGATTTGTTAATCCCCACCGTCTTTGCTATCAAAAAATCTCTTGTCATTTATAGGATGTAGGCTACGGTACTGCGGCGCCATATCCTAAACAGATGACTATTCTATTAGTCAACTCTCTCCCAGAATACTGTACAAATACTGTGACTCGCTTTGGAATTGTGTTGCAGCTAATTGGTATCGAATAAAAACATACTTTTTTGGTTGGTTTTGTGACTGTCATCAAGTCTTTCTCATGCAATAAGGGCTATTTTGAAACAGTGACCTTTTCTGTATTGAAAAACATTTAGCAATACAGTCTGGCTTTTCTTCGATAGTCCAAGAGGGGTAGGCATGAAAGATTTTATCCAGCGCATTATTCTGTATGTGCAGCAGCAATATACGACTGTATTGCTGGTGTTAATGGTGGTTTCAGGAATCAATTATTTTATTGTAATCAATAAACTCTCTGAACTGGAAGGCAGTGCAATATTAATTAAATTAAGCTCTGATCAGAGCACTTTAATTAATCGTATGAATTATTATGCCTTAAAGATGGCCATGGCAGATAATCGAAAAGATTTTCTGGAATACAGAAATCAGCTGTCACAAAACAGAACCTTGTTGATGGATACACATCAATCCCTGCAGAGCGGAGATCGCTATATTTATAAGGAAGGGCGTTTGCAACGGATTAAAGGTACTTTCTCGTCAGAATTAAGAGAAATATTCCACAGTAGGCCGGTTGAACTGAATCACTATATGAATCGCTATCAAAATGCCACCCGGGCATTATTAAAAAGCCGGTTTGGTGAGTTGAATACACAAAGTCGGCAACTGCAACAACTGGATAAAGTAACCCCCGATTTGTTAACCAGGCTGGATACGTTAGCCAGCTTTTTTCAGAAGCAAAGTGATTTAACGGTTAATGAAGCCATCCGCTGGCAAAATCTTTCATTCTTTTTTATTTTGGCCTCAATCATTATTGTTGGCGCCTTGTTATTAAAGCCGCTGGTAGAAAACTTAAAAAAGATTACGTTAAAGGCCCGGCAGGAAAAAGCCTTCTCAGAGAATATTATCAATACAGCCGAAACACTCATTATCGGGATAGATACCGGGCAAAATATCAGTCTGTTTAACAGTTATGCTGAAGAAGTAACCGGGTGGGCGGAACAAGAAGTGCTGCATAAAAACTTTTTTGAATGGTTTATTCCCGCCGGCGAGGAGAGGGAAAGAATGCTGGATTTGTTTACCGGGATGATGCAGGGAAAGATTGAGTATAGTGACGAAATAGAAACCAATATGATGGTGCAGACCGGGGAAACTTTAACGGTTGTCTGGCACAGTGCGGTCGCGCATTCACAAAAAACCGGTGAGCCATTGATTTTTCTGGCGACAGGTCTGGATATTACCGAAAGGAAATTGGCCGAGCAGCAGGTCCAGGAGGCCAATCAGAAGATGCAGGAGCTGGCGCTACGCTTAAAGTCGGAAGTGGATTTAGCGGCTACGTTACAGCAGTCGATTTTGCCGGATTCAGTCATCGATTTACCTGGGATTCAAGGGCAGGCAAATTTGTTGACTTCCAGCGAGGTAGGTGGAGATTATTTTGATTATTATCGGGTCGGGGAACATAAAAGTGTTTTGCTGATTGGTGATGTGAGTGGCCATGGGGTGGCGGCCGGTACCATGGTCAGTGCAGCAAAAGCGGGTGTTTATCCCTTGGTTCATGAAGGGGTTAGCAGTCCTTCGGAAATTCTGCATTCCTTAAATGAAACCATGCTGGCGACTGCCCAGCAGTCATTATTAATGACCATGGCTTGTCTGAGTATCGATGCCAGTAATGGTAAAGCGATGTTTGCCAATGCCGGACACGTTCTACCCTATATCTGGCGCCGGAAAGAAAATTCCTGGGAGATGCTGGAGGCTTCTGGATTGCCATTGGGCAAAAGTATGGATGCGGATTATCGTTCTACAGCAATCGAATTTACGCTGGAAGTGGGTGACCGCTTATTTCTGTTTACCGATGGAGTGGTTGAAGAAGAATCTCAGGATGGAGAAGCATTCGGCTTTGATCGCCTGGAAAATATTCTGCACCAGTACACAGGCGGAGAATTGAATGATTTATATGATGCCATCATGCAGGCTTTACAAGCACATTGTGGTGGCCGCAATTTTGAAGATGATGTGACCATTATGCTGATTGAGCATAGTGACCGCGTGGAAACCGCGGTGACCACCTTATCTGAAGTCAGTGATGTGATAAAGGTCAGTGAGATTATCTATCGTCAGGGAGGCCGGCCTATCCCCAGAGTGCCCCGGGAATTTGTGGTCTTTATGGCGGAACAGGAATATGCGGACTTGTTGCCTCGATTCAGTCAGGATGGTTTGTGCCGAATCATTCCGCAATATAATCAATTCTGTCAGCAAATCGGGTTGGACAGACTATTGAATCAACATCACCAGGCTGCAGATTCCGATTTATACGGCCTTGTTCCTCATGCACCGGTACAGCGTCAGTTTGAGCTAACACACACAGAAGACAAGATGTTTATCATGGAGGAAATTCATGCCTGGCTATCCGAGCAGGAAGCTATTCCTGAAGATCATGTTGAAGCATTAACCGTGGTATTGGATGAGATGATTGAGAACAGCTTGTATGCCGCGCCGCGTGATGGGAAAGGAATGCCTTATTTTGAAAAAGGAAGTGCTCGGGAATTGTCCGAGAATGATACTGTCACCATAGATCTTGTGTTAGCTGATAACAAGTTAGGGTTAATGATAAAAGACAGCTGGGGAACCTTAACACCTGCGGTATTTTTAAGACATATCACTCAGGCGATGCAAGATGGGGTTAATGCTGGCATAGGCGGGGCGGGGCTTTATATGATGTGGCGATTATCTGATTATTTTCAGATCAGGGTTTGTCCGCAGCAAAATACCCAGGTTACAACCTTATGGGATTTAAATCATTCCATCGATATGGATACCAGTTCTGGTTTCCAGTTTATCTATCACAGTGATCTTGACGTTTCAACACAACTGCCAGGGTGAACTCTATGTCATTAACAGATGCTTTAACAATCAAACAGCTTTCCACTACGGATAATCATTATGTCTATGAGTGTCAGGGTTCGGTTTCTGCCAATGCCATGAACGCCTTAAATGAGCTCAGACAATTACCTGATGGGGTTCAGGTAACACTTGATTTTGAAAAAGTGGAACGGGTCAATTCCATGGGGCTGTCATTATTATTGAAAATCTTTGAAGAATGGGAGCGTGTTGGCATTCAGTGTAAAGTGTGCAAGCTCAATAGAATGATCAGTATGTTGTTTAAAATTACCGGTTTAGGTAAATATATGCAGGGTCATATTGATACTGCGGGTTCTGAAAAAGTGTCAGTACCGATTAATAAATCAGTAGAAAATCCAGTAATGGCAGAACATTCAGAACAGGCAGATAAACTTAATGATAAAAAACTGAATTTTATTGCCAGTCTGCAAAGTGGACACCAGTTAAGCGGATGGTATTTATTTAATACATTTTTGCAGCGTAAATTACACCGAGCGATTCATTTTGAACAAACTCAGGATGTTAATGGCGATGTGTCACATTTATTATTTGCCAAACCATTCGATGCCTGCGCTAGGATGCAAAATAATGGCTTTATATCGCTGGCCAGACCTGACGGGGAGGCAGATGAGGTTGTTATTTTATGCAGAAATGATGATGACAGAACACTAAACGACTTTACGGGGAATATTAACGTGGTGACCGCTCAGCAGAGCAGTTTTGTTTATTTGCTCGGGCGTTTTTTATGTGATGAGAGTGGGCTGGATTCATCAGGCTTTGATTTTTGTTTTTCAGGCAATGAAATAAAGGCACTGCAAATGCTGATACGAAAGAAATCAGACATGGCATTTGTTTTGAAAAAAACCTATGAAGGGCTGTCATCACATACGCGAAAAAACGTCAGGGTCATCGATGAAAGCCAGACTGATTTTGCTTTTCACCATTTTTGTATTGCGCCAGAACTGGCTTCGGAGCAGGAAGAAATAAGCCGTATTTTGCTGGATATGGAACAGGATGAACAGGGTAAAAATATTCTGAGTGATATACAGTTTAACGGCTGGGTCAAACCTGAAGACGGCGAATTGCAAATGTTGCAGATGATTTATCAACGTTATGCTGCATAGTTCTATAATCCATCTGTCAATATGCAGGCTGGAAGACACCAGCCTGCAAAAGAATCATATTATCTCGCCAGAACCTGATTCCGGACGCTTTCGGCCAATTCCATAATGCTGTCTTTTAAAGCCTTTTCAATCCCGGATTCAGTCAATGCGTCATCTAAATTTTCAAGAATAATATCGTATTCACTATCGTCAGGGCAGAATTTTAATAGTGCTTTATGAGATTCGCATAGTGGGTTAGGGTTGGGTATATCCTGCTCAATAATCATACCTAAAAAATTAAAGTCCGAGCCACTGACCAAGCTGTCCCGTTTGCTTCGGGAAAAAGCATAATGAAAAAAGTCGTCAAGTTTGTTTTTGAATGATTCATCATCACAATTTTCACCCTTTAAACCAGCAATAATAACTTCCGTTAATGCCTGTCGTTGTTCCGGGCTGTCCTCATTAAAGATACGGTTTGCCCGGTAATCTGACATTATTTGTGTGTAAAAACTGTCAACCAGGGTTGCAATAGCCGAATCACCCCCCAGTTTTTGTAAAATAACTGTGTTGGAAATAATATTCAT
>CAYLNS010000135.1:0-6585 GCA_964385115.1 uncultured Methylomarinum sp. | reverse complement strand
GATTTTGGTGGCACATCCTTGTGCCACAGGAATCGCAAATAAATCAACGATTCCTTAATGATTCCACCGGAATCACGACAGGGACTTGCTGCAAGGTTCCGGTCACCACCTGAACGGAAAAACAGCGGGCTATTTTATCGGCAACCATGACCTCCTCGACTGCTCCCTGATGCAGAATTTGCTGCTGCCCCAGAAACAACACCCGATGACAAAAGCGTCTGGCCAGATTCAAATCATGAATGACAATCACAACAGCCAGTCCGTCTTTAGCCTGCTGTTGCAAATAACCCATTATTTCCAGCTGGTGCCCGGGGTCCAGGCCGGCCAACGGTTCATCGGCCAGCAAAATCTGCGGCTGAACTGCCAGCGCCCGAGCCAGCAAAACCCGCGCCCGCTCGCCACCTGACAACGCCTGAATACTGCGCTGGGCAAATTGCCAGGCATCACACTTTTCCAATACCTGCCTGACAATATGCCAGTCTTTTTTAGTTGGCCGCTGCCAGGGTTTTAAATGAGGTAAGCGCCCCAGCATAACCAGATTTTCAACACTCATGCTCCAGTGAACATCATGTCCCTGCGGCAAATAGGCCAGCTTTTGGGCCAGCGCTTGCCTGGGCATTGCAGCCATGTCTTTACCGTCAAAAAAAACCGTGCTGACATCATGCCCGGACAAACCCGCCAATGCCTTGAGCAAAGTCGTTTTACCGGCGCCATTCGGCCCCATCAGCCCGACAATCTCACCTTTGGCAACGGCAAAATCAATGTCTTTCAGGATGGTTTTTTCACCAATCTTCAGCGTCAGCGAGGCAGTTTGCAGCAGGCTCATAAAACCTCCCGTTCTGTTTTAAAAATCAGCATCAGAAAGAACGGCGCACCGATCATGGCAGTCAATACACCCAGCTTTAATTCTGTCGTGGACGATAACAAGCGCACGGCAATATCGGCCAGCAATACCAGACTCGCCCCTCCCAAAGCACTGGCCCATAGCAATCGGCCCGGCTGAAAACCCACCCAGCGTCGTAACAGATGCGGAACAATCAGCCCGACAAAGCCGATAGCGCCGGAAACCGCCGTGGCCGCCCCGACCGATAAAGCTACACCGACAACCGTCAACAGCCGCAGTCTGGATAAATTGACGCCCATTGTCTGCGCCGCCTCTTCCCCTAAGGTCAATGCATCCAGTGAACGCCCCATCAGCAATAACAAGGTCCAGCCCAAAACCATAAAAGGCAGGCTTAAGCTGACATGTTCAAAACTGCGATCGGCAAGCGAGCCCATCAGCCAGAACATGATTTCCAGCGCGACAAAGGGGTTGGGTGCCATATTTAATGCCAAAGAAGTCAGCGCCGAGGCAAAGCTGGTAATCGCGATGCCCGCCAGAATCAAACGTAAGACGCTGACTGTTTTTCCCGCCAGCAACAATAAAGAAATCACCGACAACAAACCGCCGGCAATTCCACCTAGCGGCAGAGCCAGAGCAAAACTGGACGCGATGCCGGTATAAATGGTAATTACCGCTCCCAGCGAAGCCGCGCTGCTGACACCAATCAAGCCCGGCTCAGCCAGCGGATTGCGTAAATAACCCTGTAAAGCAGCGCCGCTCAATCCCAGCGTCACGCCAACCATCAATCCCAGCAAAGCCCTGGGCAAGCGGATTTCAAGCAAAATCAAACGCACATCCACAGGAAGCTGGCTGGCATCATTGAGCCATTGCCACCATGCCTGCCAGCCGACAGCCGAAGGCCCGACCAGCAACGAGCCAATGAAGCAGGCCGCCAACAAAGTGCTGAGAAACAGAAATAGTGTAAGTTGTTTACCCATAGGAGCCCCATATAATCTTTAAGCAGGATGCAGCCGGGGAACGAGAACAATTCAGAGCGTGAAGAAAACGAGAAACAAGAATGTTGCTATCAGTTTTCAGTATCATTTTTCCCGCCCGACTTCAGCCAGCAGATTGTCAACGGCATTCAGAACAAAAGGCGTACCGCAAATCCACAAGGCATCATCAATGGAAATATTTTTCCGCTGGGCGGCATAATGCCGGTAAGCAGGATGCAATAATGCGGCGGCGGCAACCGAGCCGTCAGGACTGCGCCGCCGTCCTTTAATCAGCACATCAACCGGATGCATTAACAACTCTTCCAGTGACAAATGTCCTGAACCGGAAATACCCAGCTGTGCCGCCAGATTGCTGAAACCGGCCTGTTTCAAAATAGCGTCCGCCAGGGTGTTTTTACCGGTGGTATAGCCATTTTCCCGATAAAAAACAGCCATAACCGGTTTATCCGGACGCTTGTTTTTCAAGACTTGCAGACGTTTATCAAATTGAGCAATTAATTGCTCGCCACGCCGCTTTTTCCCAAGCAAAGCGGCCACTTTTGTTATATTTTCGCGGATGCTGGAAAAATCACTGGCCACAGGCAACACCTCGACCCGATAACCCAGTTTTTTAAGCATAAAAACGGTGGTGCGTGTGGAAAAAACGCCCGCCAGAACCAGGTCCGGTTTCAAGCGCATGATTTCTTCTGCCCGTCCATGATTTAAATAAAGTCCCTGAGCCTGATCTGTCATCACCGAAAGATCAGGACGCGCCGCCAGATAGCTGACCGAAACAATTTCATCCCGGTCAGCCAGCAGCATCAGCAATTGATCGGTGCACAAATTCATCGACACCACCCTAAGGGGTGAGGCGGACAGGTTCAACCCCCAACTCAGCAGGCAGACACAGACAAACAGACGCATCCGGCTCATCCGCCGTTCAGTTACAAAGCATCGAAAGAAAAGCGGATACCGCCATAACCGGCAATACCCTTGGCCGCATAGCTGTAGACCTCCTGATAATGCTCATCCAGCAGATTTTCAACCCGGGCAAAGACTTCCAGTTGCTTGTAAACATGATAGGACGCAGCGACATTGACCAGGGTGTAATCGTTCAAGGTTACGATAGAACGATTATACGAGGCATCAAACTTGTAATCGGTCTGTTTACCATTGTATTTGACTCCTACATTCAGATTGCCCTTGCGATTAAACAAGGAAAAAGCATAGTTAAGATTGGCGCTGGCAATATGCTTCGGCCGGCGCACCAGGGCAATGCCATTGGCATCGCGAGTGGATGTCCAGGTGTAACTGCTGTTAAAGTCCAGATTACTCAGCAATTGTGCAGACAAGGAAACCTCTATGCCTTCTATTTTATTGATTCCTGGCTGATTAACAGAAGTTGTTCCGGAACCTTTAATTAAGTTTTCAATGCGGTTATTAAAATAGGTAGTATCCAGCGTTACGCGCTCATTCCATAAAGATTGTTCGATACCGATATCCCAACCCTGACTTTTCTCGGGCTGTAAATTGGGGTTACCCTGATAATTGGCCGTATAGCCATATAATTCAAACAAGGTCGGGTTTTTAACGCCTGTACCATAACTGGCATGCAGCCGGGAGCCAGTTTCTTTTAATTGATAAGACAAAGTGCCACGATAAGTGGTCGCATCTTTAAATAATTTATCATTATTGTCGTAGCGAATCGCACCGGTCAGTGCCAGTCGATCCAATAATTCGATTTGATATTCACCAATGTAACTGGTGGTACGGATGTTTCTGTTGACATTGGAGAACTGACTTTTGGTATTAACCGTATCTTTCTCATGCTCAATTTGAAAGGACAAGCCCTGATGCAACTGGAATAATTCCGGTGTATCCAGTAATAAATTGGTTCGATAGGCATATTTGACATTTCGACCATTGTAAAAGCTGGAAAATACGGCATTATTATAATTATTACGACGACTTTCCGAATAACCGGCACTAATCTGGTGATTCCAGTGAAACCATTGATTGTCTTCAAACAATTTTAATTTTGCATAAGCCCGGCCAAAATTTTGCAGTGTTTGTGTCGTTTGATTTGCATCGACAGCCCCAATCCCTCCTTGAAAACCATCATAATCCAAATCCGCCTCAACCCGTCGGCCGGTCACCCCGACTTCCAGCATGTCCACCGGCCGTGCGGTAACGGTGGTATCCAGCGTCAGGTTTTTATTACCATCGGGTTCCGTTCCACTTTCGGCGATGGAAATGCCGCGAGATTCAAATTGTGAGACATTGAAATGATAATCCAGCTTGTCTTGCCAGCCACCGCTGAAACCACCTTCTGCTTGATAAACGCCAAACGAGCCAGCCTGTGCATTACCTTTCAGTTTCAATCCCTGACGTCCTTTTTTGGTGATGATATTGATGACCCCGCCAATCGCGTCGCTGCCATACAGGGAACTTTGCGGCCCACGCAAAATTTCGATACGCTCAATATCTTCGGCCAGCATATTGCCAAAATTATATTCCGAGCCACCACTAGGGTCGTTCAGTTCAATCCCATTCAGGCGCACCAGCGTCTGGTTCCCTTCAGCGCCACGGATACGGATTTGCGTCAATGTCCCGAATCCGCCTCCCGACTGATTGACGGCCAACCCCGGTACGGTACGCAGAATATCGCTTAAATAAGTCACCTGCTGGCGCTTGATATCCTCGGCGGTTAAAACGGTCACGGCGCTGCCAATTTTGGCTTTATTCTGCGGAATATAATTGGCAGTGACAATCACATCATCGAGTTTTTTGACAGGCTGCTCGGCTGCAACCGCAAGACTCCAAAAACTGGCTGAAACGCCGGCAATAACGAATGACGTGGTGTTATGAAAAGACATGTTCTCTCCCATTTTCAAAAATACAAAAACGCCAACAGGAGATAAATTCAAGAAAAGACTTTCTGTCGGCGCATCCCATGCCGACATTTTTATGCATAAAGGAGGACAGTCTGCATCAGACAATGCAGACCCCGTTTCCGAGTCGATAAAAATGCGGCATACTCACGCATCATCGAAAACGGTCTTTCCGTTCCCCACAAATAAACCCGATTTGTGGAAAAGATGATACTCATTCCGGCAGGTATCCTGGCTCATGGGTCAAAGCTTGTATTCTGCCTTCCCAGTTTCCCAGTGGCTTGATGAATACGCGCTATCCATTTACAGTTGCGGGTCAGCCAGGGCTTTGACATCACGTCGCACCCTGTTCCCTGTTTCCTCCCTCGCTGAGGGAACCGAAATTGCCGCGTAGACTACCAGCAATAAAATTCAAGGTCAATCAAAAGCTTTTTAGTACAATAAGGAATTGCTATTTAGTCGCGACGCCTGTGACGCAACCATGCGCCATCCAGAATAATGACCGCAAGCCATTGATTTTGCAAGCACAACCCTAAATTAACCATCAATAACAAAATATCCATACGGGAACCGCCATGCCAACAAAAAAAATGACTATCACCCGGAAAATACTCATCGCCATGTGCCTGGGATTATTGCTTGGCAGTCTGATTAATGCTTTTCTGCAGAACAATGAATTCATCCAGACCTATCTGGTTCAGGGACTGTTTCATGTCATCGGCAAGGCGTTTGTCAATGCGCTGAAAATGCTGGTAGTGCCGCTGGTCACTTTTTCACTGATTTGCGGTGTCTGCGGTATTGGTGATGTCAGCACACTGGGCCGGGTTGGAATCAAGGCTTTTGCCCTGTATTTAATGACCACGGGACTGGCCATCACGCTGGCATTGACTGTGGCGATTATTATTGCCCCCGGTGAAGGCTTTGACCAGATTGCGGCAACCGCCAGTTTTACACCCAAACCTGCGCCGCCGCTGACCGAAGTCTTTATCAATATCATCCCCAGTAATCCGGTTCAGGCTTTTGCGGAAGGCAATATGCTGCAAATTATCTTTTTCGTCATTCTGTTTGCCATTGCCATGTTAATGACCGGCGATACCGGCAAGGAACTGGCAAAAACAGCTGAAAAACTCAATGAAGTGATGATGAAAGTCGTCACCCTGGTGATGGACTTTGCGCCTGTCGGGGTTTTCTTTTTAATGGCAAAAACCTTTTCCGAACAAGGCATCGGCTTGATTATGCCGATGATTGGCTATTTCTCGGTGGTTGTTTTTTGCCTGGTTCTGCATGGTGTGGGAACCTTCAGTATCCTGCTGAAGTTTATGGCCCGTCTCAGCCCGGTCAAATTCTTCCAGAAAATACGCCCGGCGCAGATTTTTGCTTTCAGCACCGCCAGTTCCAATGCCACTATTCCAGTCACTTTACAGGCTGTTGAACAACGCATCGGCGTCAATAATGCCACCGCCTCATTCACTGTACCGCTAGGGGCCACGATTAACATGGATGGAACCGCGATTATGCAGGGGGTTGCCACGGTATTTATTGCCAATGTTTATGGAATTGATCTGGGTATCAGCGATTATGTCACCGTTGTCGGCATGTCTATTCTGGCCTCCATCGGAACCGCCGGTGTCCCCGGTGTGGGATTGATTATGCTGGCCATGGTATTTAACCAGGTGGGACTGCCCGTTGAAGGAATCGGACTGATTCTGGGCGTGGATAGAATCCTGGATATGATTCGGACGGTTGTTAATATCACCGGCGATGCCACAGTCACCTGCATCGTCGCCCGCAGTGAAGATGAAATTGACGAAACTGTTTTTAATGACCCTGATGCCGGTGTTATCACCGAAGTTGAATTACCGCATAAAGCATAGCT
>CAYLNS010000134.1:4605-6700 GCA_964385115.1 uncultured Methylomarinum sp. | reverse complement strand
AGCTAACCGGATAAGGTCTGATAAGCCAGGTCGCTGGGGCTGAAGAGAATACCAATAAGCGTTTATAATCCAATCCGAAGCGCTGATTTTCTTAGCTTTAAGGCAATAAAAAGAGGGCTTTTAAAACCCAGTACTTTACTCGGGAATAAAACAGGACTAAAATAGTCCTAATTGAAGGAAAAAAATAATGCTACGTTTGAGTAAATTAACCGATTATGCCACTGTTATTTTGAGTCATATGGCTGAGAATAAAACCCGTTTATTTGCTGCGCAGGAGATTTCGGAATCAACCGGCATTGCCGCACCGACGGTCAGCAAGCTGTTAAAGAAGCTGAGTAAGGCGGGGCTGGTTTCCTCGGCAAGAGGGGCAAAAGGCGGTTACAGGCTGGCAAAGTCGCCGGAGCGAATTACGGTGGCTATGGTGGTCAGTATTCTGGAGGGGCCTGTTGCGTTGACTGAATGCAATGAGTCTCATAAAAGTTGTGAGCAGGCCAGTGGTTGCCATATTCAGGGGCGCTGGCATCTGATTAATCTTAAAATCGCTCAGGCTTTGGAGTCTGTTACGCTGGCCGATATGATTGCCCCTGCTGTACAGCCCGAAGAGCATTATATTCCCGTCAGCAGTTTATATCGTTAAGTAAAGAGTTACTATGTCATCAAGTGCAGAACAAATTGAAGATCTGATTGGCCAGGATTACAAACAGGGGTTTGTGACCGATGTTGAGGTCGAAACCTTTCCTCCCGGTCTGGATGAGGATGTTATCCGCAAATTGTCCAAAGTAAAAAATGAACCGGACTTTATGCTGGAATACCGGCTGAATGCGTATCGACATTGGCGGGAGATGTCGTCGCCTGATTGGGCACAATTAAATATTGAGCCAATCGATTATCAGGCCATCAGTTATTATTCGGCTCCTAAAAAGAAAGAAGATGGACCTAAAAGTCTGGACGAAGTAGACCCGGAATTGATTGAAACCTACAAAAAGCTGGGGATTCCATTGGATGAGCAGGAGAGGCTGGCGGGGGTTGCCGTGGATGCGGTGTTTGACAGTGTCTCTGTGGCTACAACCTTTAAAGGTAAACTGAAAGAAGCCGGGGTTATTTTTTGTCCTATTTCTGAGGCTTTGCAGGAGTATCCTGAACTGGTCAAACAGTATCTTGGTACCGTTGTTCCTGCCAGCGATAATTTCTTTGCTGCGCTGAATGCCGCTGTGTTTACGGACGGGTCATTTGTTTATATTCCTAAAGGCGTGCGCTGTCCGATGGAATTATCGACTTATTTCCGGATTAATGCGGCCAATACCGGACAGTTTGAGAGGACTTTGATTATTGCTGATGAAGGCAGTCATGTCAGTTATCTGGAAGGTTGTACTGCACCGATGCGGGATGAAAACCAATTGCATGCTGCGGTGGTTGAACTGGTTGCGATGGATAATGCCGAGATTAAATATTCCACCGTGCAGAACTGGTATCCCGGAGATAAGGACGGCAAGGGCGGTATTTATAATTTCGTTACCAAGCGGGCGGAATGTCGCGGCAATAATTCCAAGGTTTCCTGGACTCAGGTTGAAACAGGGTCGGCGATTACCTGGAAATATCCCAGCTGTGTATTGCTGGGTGAAAATTCTATCGGCGAATTTTATTCGGTGGCACTCACCAATAATTATCAGCAGGCCGATACCGGCACCAAGATGATTCATATCGGTAAAAACACCCGCAGTACGATTATTTCCAAGGGTATTTCCGCTGGAAAAGCACAAAACACTTACCGGGGGCTGGTTAAAGTAGCTAAAACTGCCGTAAATGCACGAAATTATACCCAGTGTGATTCTCTGTTAGTGGGAGATCGTTGTGGTGCTCATACCTTTCCTTATGTTGAAGTGAAACAGCCTTCTGCCCAGGTTGAACATGAGGCCACCACTTCCAAAATCAGTGAGGACCAATTATTTTTCTGCCAGCAGCGTGGTTTGTCGCCTGAAGATGCGGTATCCATGATTGTAAACGGCTTCTGTAAAGAAGTGTTTAAGGAACTGCCGATGGAATTTGCTGTGGAAGCCCAGGCATTGCTGGGTATCAGTCTGGAAGGCTCGGTAGG
>CAYLNS010000134.1:0-4505 GCA_964385115.1 uncultured Methylomarinum sp. | reverse complement strand
ACAGGTTAAAAAATGCTCAATATAGAAAATCTTCATGTCAACGTAGGTGATAAACCTATTTTAAAAGGACTGAATCTGCAGATTAATCCCGGTGAAGTCCATGCCATTATGGGGCCTAACGGTGCCGGCAAAAGTACTTTATCGCATGTTTTATCCGGCAAACCGGGTTATACGGTTACCGAAGGCAAAGTCACTTATATGGGTAAGAATCTGCTGGAAATGGAGCCGGAAGTTCGTGCCCGAGAAGGGGTTTTTCTGGCTTTCCAGTATCCTGTTGAAATCCCTGGAGTCAGTAATATTTATCTGCTGAAGGCTGCATTGAATGCTATTCGCAAGCATCGCGGGCTGGGTGAGGTGGATGCCATGGATTTTCTGATGATGGTGAAAGATAAAATAAAGCTGCTGCAAATGGATGAGAAGTTTCTTTATCGTGCCGTCAACGAAGGGTTTTCGGGCGGTGAGAAAAAACGTAATGAAATTCTGCAGGCCGCAATTTTGGAGCCTAAGCTTTGTATTCTGGATGAAACTGATTCCGGATTGGATATTGATGCCTTGAAGGTTGTAGCCGATGGCGTGAATGCCATGCGTTCACCGGACAGATCATTTTTAATGATTACCCATTATCAACGCTTGTTGGATTATATAAAACCTGATTTTGTTCATGTGCTGGCGGATGGTCGCATCGTTAAAACCGGTGGACCCGAATTGGCGCTGGAGCTTGAAGAAAAAGGTTATCAATGGGTTGAAGAGCAGGTGGCTTAATGGCTGTAGAAACACATTTATCGGTTGTGGATGATTTTCAGGCGATTCAGCATGAGCTTCCCGGCTCGCAATCAGGCTGGTTACAGGCTTTGCGGGCGGATGCCGCTCAACTTTTTGCCGAATCCGGCTTTCCATCTATTCGGGAAGAGGAATGGCGCTATACCAATGTTTCTGCGATTGAGAAAAAACGCTTTTCACCGGTTTTAACAGCAGAAGAAACGGTTGATGTGGCTGAGCTCAAAAAATCTTGTCTGGATGATTGCTGGACAATTGTTTTGCTGAATGGCCGCTTTAACCGCGAATTATCCAATCTGGCCGGTTTGCCGGCGGCGGTGACTGTGGAAAGCATGGCTCAGGCATTGGAGAACCAATCTCAACAGCTTGAGGATTATCTGGGGCAGGCGGTGAGTAATGCCGAACATAATTTCATTGCCTTTAATACCGCATGGTTTACCGACGGTGTTTTTATTCATGTCCCGTCTGAAACGGTGCTGGAAAAACCGATACAGATTTTGCATTGGGTGAGTCAAGCTGACTTTTTGGCCAATACCCGCCATGTTATTGCGTTGGAAGATAATGCAAAAGCGACAGTGATTGAATCTTTTGTCGGTGAGCAGCCTGCCTATTTAAATGCCTCCGTGGCAGAAATTTTTCTGGCTGAACAATCCGGACTGACACATTATAAAGTCCAGCAGGAATCCGAGCAGGCCTGGCATTTTGGCGGGCTGTATATCAAACAGGCGCAGAACAGCCGTTTTGAACAGCATAATTTTGCCTTTGGCAGTCTGCTGGCCAGAACCGATATTCATACGGATTTACAAACGGCGGCTGAATGTGATTTGAATGGTCTGTTTTTAGGGCTTAAACGCCAGCATTTGGATAATCATACCCGTATCAATCATTTAAAGCCGGATGCCGTCAGTCGGGAACAGTACAAAGGTGTGCTGGATCAACGCGCCCGGGGTGTGTTTCAGGGGCGAGTGATTGTTGCTGAAAATGCCCAGAAAACTGATTCTGAAATGAGTAATCAGAATTTGTTGTTGTCGGATCATGCCGAGATTGATACCAAGCCGCAACTGGAGATTTATGCGGATGATGTAAAATGTGCGCATGGGGTAACCGTCGGCCAGCTGGATGAAAAATCCATTTTTTATCTCAGAGCGCGTTGTATTGATGAAGAAACCGCACGACATATGCTGACGTTTGCTTTTGCCAACCAGATGGTTAAAAAAGTACCGGTAAAATCACTGCATGACTGGTTGTTGGCCTTGTTATTACAGCGCTTTCCTCAACAGGGTATTGAAGCGGAATGGTTATAAAATATCTTTAATATTGACGGTTAAATCAGGTAGTTTTAACAGCTTGAGGCTATCGCCGGAATGTAATATTGATTTAGCTTCATAGCTTTCATCATGGGGCTGGCGATATACCTCAAGACAGGATTCATTTAGATTTAACAGCCAGTATTCGGGAATATTGTGTAATGCATAGAGCCGGAGTTTCTGATTTTGATCAAAACTGAGTGAATGGTCGGCTACTTCGATAATCAGGAATACATCCTCAGCGACTGGATGCTGGGCCGAGTAAAAATCAGGGTCTGGCCGTAGCAGCATCAAGTCTGGTTCGGGTTCTGACAGCTTGCCCAGTTGTAAGGGGTCCTGTATGGATAAAATAGCTTGATTAAAATCAATTGCTTGCGCAAAAAAATGGAATAGGCGTTTTAAATGACTGGCATGGTTGGGACCGATGGGAGACATTTCAAGAATTTCTCCATTGATGAGTTCAAGACGACTGTCAGGCGGGAAAATACTGGCTTCGGCCATTTTATGCCACTCAGATACATTCGTCAGATGTTTATGTACATTGTCAGTTGATACAACCATAGGGCGATGGAATGAGTAAAATGACTTTTATAATATAACGGTTGCTAATTGTTTAAAGCAACTTTACTACAGTAAAACTAAAAATAATATGACAACATTCCCCATTGATAAAATTCGGGCGGATTTTCCTATTCTGGATGAAAAAATCCGTAACAAGCCTCTGGTTTATCTGGATAATGCCGCGACCTGCCAGAAGCCTAAAGCGGTGATAGACAGCATCAGCCATTTATTTGAGCATGATTATGCCAATGTTCATCGCGGTGTACACACGCTGAGTGTCCGTTCAACCGATTTATATGAAGGGGCGCGGAAAAAGGTCAAGCAATTTATTAATGCTCAGTCTGAAAAGGAAATTATCTTTGTAAAAGGTACGACGGAAGCGATTAATCTGGTTGCCCAGACTTATGGGCGTTCGAATATCAAAGCCGGGGATGAGATTTTAATTACCGCCATGGAGCATCATTCCAATATCGTGCCGTGGCAGATGTTGTGTCAGCAGACCGGGGCGGTTTTAAAAGTGGCGCCGATTAATCAGCAGGGTGAGTTGATGGTGGCGGATTTTGAAAAGCTGATTTCAGATAAAACCCGTCTGGTTTCCGTGGTGCATATGTCCAATGCCCTTGGGACCATTAACCCGGTCAAGCAGTTGATAAACATGGCCCATGCCCACAATATTCCAGTATTGCTGGATGGCGCCCAGGCGATTCCACATATGTCAGTGGATGTTCAGGCGCTGGATTGTGATTTTTATGCGTTTTCCGGCCATAAGCTTTATGGGCCTTCCGGTATTGGCGTATTGTATGGAAAGCAGGCTTTGTTGGAGGCCATGCCGCCGTATCAAGGGGGCGGCGATATGATTCGCAAAGTCACTTTTGAAGAAACGGAATATAATGGTCTGCCGTATAAATTTGAAGCGGGCACGCCGGCCATTGCCGAAGCCATTGCGCTGGGAGCTGCCATAGATTATTTGTCGGCAGTCGGCATGGATACCATTGCCGCTTATGAAGCGGAACTGCTGGCCTATGCGACGGCGGCGGCCGAAAAAATAGAGGGTTTGAGAATTATTGGACAGGCGGCGGATAAAGGCGCAATCTTGTCTTTTGTGCTGGATAAAATTCATCCGCATGATATTGGCACCATGCTGGACAGTCTGGGCATTGCTGTCAGGGCAGGACATCATTGCGCCATGCCGGTGATGGATTTCTTTCAGGTGCCGGCCACCGCGCGAGCTTCGTTTGCCATGTATAATACGGTCGACGAAATTGATGTATTAATGGATGGAATTAAATCCCTAATTGAGGTGTTTGGCTAATGTTTGATGATTTGCGTGATCTTTATCAGGAAGTGATTTTTGATCACAACCGCAACCCGCGAAATTTCCGTGTCATAGAAGATGCGGACCGTAAAGTCGAGGGATTTAATCCTTTGTGTGGCGACCATCTGACCCTGTATCTTAAGTTGGATGGCGATAAAATTGTCGATGCCAGTTTTCAGGGTTCGGGCTGTGCCATTTCAACCGCATCGGTTTCCCTGATGACGGAGATTGTCAAAGGCAAAACCCTGGAAGAGGCGGAAGAATTATTCAAGCAGTTTCATGAAATGACTACAGGTGAAGACGAAGATATTCAACTTGAAGCCATGGGAAAACTGGCGGTGCTGGCCGGTGTACGGGAATATCCGGCGCGGGTCAAATGTGCAACACTGGCCTGGCATACGCTGGATGCCGCCATTAAAAACCAGGAAACTTCGATTTCCACCGAATAGGGCATGTCTGGCCGGCTGGCGGTTTTGGCAAATCCGCAATATGAACAAAATAGTTTTTCCCTGGCGGAGCAGTTGCAATTACCGCTGCTAACACAG
>CAYLNS010000133.1:0-6815 GCA_964385115.1 uncultured Methylomarinum sp. | reverse complement strand
CGTTTACGTGCGGCTTCGTTCTTTCAAATTTTTCTTTAGCCATGAGTCAATACCTATTTATGATTAAATTAAAGAATTAAGATACTTTTTCTATAATCGCTTCCGCAATATTTGCAGGTGCTTCACTATATTTTTCAAACTGCATACTGTATGTTGCCCGACCTTGTGTCGCTGAGCGTAAATCAGTTGCATAACCAAACATTTCAGCCAGTGGAACTTCACAATGAATTGTTCTTCCCACTGGAGAATCATCCATACCCTGGATCATCCCTCGACGCCTGTTTATATCGCCGACAACATCCCCCATATACTCTTCCGGCGTTACTATCTCAACCTTCATTATCGGTTCTAGCAACACAGGACCTGCAGTCTTTGCGCCTTCCTTGAAACACATCGAACCTGCTATCTTGAAAGCCATTTCGTTTGAATCGACATCATGATATGAACCATCGAAAAGACTTACTTTTACATCAACGACCGGGAAGCCAGCTAATACTCCATTCTCCATCTGCTCCTGCACACCTTTGTCTACAGCAGGGATGTATTCCTTTGGAACTACTCCACCGACAATTTCATTGACAAACTCGTACCCCGCTCCGCGCTCCAGCGGCTCAAGACGTAACCAGACATGGCCATACTGACCTTTACCACCCGATTGCCTGATAAATTTTCCTTCACATTCAACAGCTTTTGTAATTGTCTCTCTGTAAGAAACTTGCGGAGCACCTACCGATGCCTCCACACCAAATTCTCTACGCATCCGATCTACAATAATCTCAAGATGCAATTCACCCATCCCTGAAATAATTATCTGACCCGTTTCATCATCTGTATGAACTCTAAATGACGGATCTTCCTTAGCTAATTTAGCCAAAGCCTCATTCATTTTTTCCTGATCAGCCTGAGTCTTGGGCTCAACAGCTACCGAAATTACCGGCTCAGGAAAATCCATCCTCTCAAGCACTATTGGCTTATCGATTGCACACAATGTTTCGCCCGTTGTTACATCCTTCAGACCAATCGCAGCTGCTATATCACCTGCCCGAACTTCCTTAACTTCTTCACGGCTGTTTGCATGCATCTGCACTAGCCGCCCAATCCGCTCTTTTTTCCCTTTTACCGAATTGAGTACCGCACTTCCCGATTCAAGTACACCAGAATAAACCCGAAAAAAAGTCAACGACCCGACAAATGAATCGGTTGCAATTTTAAAAGCCAAAGCTGCAAAAGGAGCGTTATCATCCGCAGGCCGTTCCTCCATTTCATCCTTATCAAGCAAATGCCCTTTTATGGGCGGTACATCTGTAGGCGCCGGCATATATTCAATCACAGCATCAAGCAGACTTTGCACACCTTTATTCTTAAAAGCAGAGCCACAAAAAGCTGGAACCGCTCTATTCGACAATGTTAATTCCCTTAAACCTTGCCTAATATCCGCATCTGTCAACACACCTGTATCCAGATACTTCTCCATTAAATCATCATCCGACTCTGCAACTGACTCCATCAGATGTTCACGCCACTCTGCAGCGGTATCTTGCAAATTTGATGGAATTTCCTTTTCATCAAATTCCATACCCATCCCGTCTTCGTGCCAGTAGATCGCCTTCATTTTGATCAGATCGATTACACCAGCAAAGCTCTCTTCCTTGCCAATTGGCAATTGGACGGGCACGGGATTTGCAGCCAAGCGTGTTTTTATCTGCTCTATAACCCTTAAATAATCTGCCCCCGAACGATCCATTTTATTAACAAAAACAATTCGAGGCACTTCATACTTATTTGCCTGCCGCCATACTGTTTCCGACTGAGGCTCAACACCACTTACCGCACAAAAAACAGCACACGCACCATCCAATACCCTAAGAGAGCGCTCAACCTCTATCGTAAAATCGACATGCCCTGGCGTATCAATGATATTTATTCTATGCTCTGGAAATTGACGTTCCATTCCAGACCAAAAACAGGTTGTTGCAGCAGAAGTTATCGTAATCCCTCGTTCCTGCTCCTGCTCCATCCAATCCATTGTGGCCGCACCATCATGGACTTCACCAATTTTATGCGACACCCCTGTATAATATAAAATCCTTTCAGTTGTTGTGGTCTTACCCGCATCAATATGCGCCATGATACCTATATTACGATACCGCTCTATAGGTGTTTTACGCGCCACAACTAATACCTTTAACCTTTCTAATTACCAGCGATAATGAGAGAAAGCTTTGTTTGCTTCTGCCATCCTATGTGTATCTTCACGCTTTTTCACAGCTGAACCACGACCTTCAAAAGCATCCAACAACTCGCCCGCCAATTTAGCTGACATAGTTCTTTCGTTTCTTTTTCTTGCCGCATCTATCAACCAACGCATTGCCAGCGCCAACCTTCTGGATGGACGCACTTCCACAGGAACCTGGTAAGTCGCCCCCCCTACGCGTCGGGATTTTACCTCAACCCTCGGCTGAACATTCTCCAGCGCCTTCGACAAAACCTCAACAGATTCGTCATGCCCTTTAGACTCGATAGTATCCAGCGCACCATATACTATTTTTTCAGCAATCGATTTTTTACCATCACGCATCACCATGTTCATAAACTTGGTTAACATCTGACTTCCATATCGCGGATCAGGCAATACATCTCTTTTCGCTGCAACTCTTCTTCTTGACATTTCTTAACCCTTAGCTTTTAGGTCTTTTTGCGCCATATTTGGAGCGACCATTTCTTCTACCATCTACACCTGAGGTATCCAGACTCCCACGCACGACGTGATAGCGAACACCTGGCAAGTCCTTTACACGACCACCTCTTATCAGAACCACCGAGTGCTCCTGCAAATTATGACCTTCACCACCAATATAGCTACTCACCTCAAACCCGCTTGTTAATCTTACCCTAGCGACTTTCCGCAACGCAGAGTTTGGTTTTTTTGGGGTTGTTGTATACACTCTAGTACACACACCTCGTCTTTGAGGGCATGCCTTTAACGCAGGCACCTTGCTCTTTTCTACTTTCTTAGCGCGAGGCTTACGAACCAATTGATTGATCGTGGCCATATAGTAATCACTCCGATATTAAATTATAACTGCCAGATAACAAAAAGAACCGCTGCACACCTGGTAGAGCGGTTCAGAAATTCTAGCTTAAGCTCTTGGCTCATGTGAGCAGGGTATATTAAACCCATTCACCCATATGGTCAAGATTATTTTTAAAATAATTTTATTCCGTATTCAAAGCTTGTTTCAAAGCTTCTTCAACTTCCCCTTCATTTACTTTTTTACCGACTTCTTCAGTTTCTGCTATCGCATCAGCCTGACGTTTTTTTCTTTTCTGCTCATGATAGGCCAAGCCTGTTCCTGCTGGAATCAACCGACCGACAATAACATTTTCCTTCAAGCCATACAGCCTATCCGAAATCCCACGAACCGCTGCATCAGTTAACACTCTCGTCGTTTCCTGGAAAGATGCAGCTGAAATAAATGACTCAGTAGCCAATGAAGCCTTGGTAATTCCCAGCAACACAGATTCATAACTTGCCGGAATCTTTCCTTCTTTTTCCAGCTTATCATTGATCGCATTGACAGTTCCACGCTCAACCTGCTCACCTTTGACGAAATCACTATCCCCGACTGCTGTAATTTCAACCTTACGCAGCATCTGTCTGATAATAGCTTCAATGTGCTTATCATTTATCTTCACACCTTGAAGACGATAAACATCCTGAATTTCCTTAACCAGATAAACAGCCAGCTCTTCAATGCCACGCAGCCTCAGAATATCATGCGGTGTTAACTCACCTTCAACAATTGTTTCTCCTTTTTCGACAAATTCCCCTTCAAATACGGTAATATGCCGCCATTTAGGTATCAGAGTTTCATATTGCTCGCCTTCGCTATCGGTAATCACAATTCTCTGTTTACCTTTAGTTTCCTTACCAAAAGATACAATACCTGTCGCTTCCGCCAATATAGCCGGATCTTTAGTTTTACGAGCCTCAAATAGATCAGCAACTCTTGGCAGACCCCCGGTAATATCACGGGTCTTACTTGATTCCTGAGGTATTCTTGCCAGTACATCACCAATATGGACTTCACCGCCATCTTTGATATTGACAATCGCACCTGCGGGCAAGAAGTATTGAGCAGGAATATCCGTTCCCGGTAGATTAATAATCTCACCGTCAGCATCAACCAATCTTACCATCGGACGCAGCTCTTTACCCGCTGCGCTCCGCTGTTTGGGATCAATAATGACTTTAGAACTCAAACCGGTAACTTCGTCAGATTGTTCCTGTACCGTGACCCCATCAATAAAGTCTTTAAGCTGTACATAACCATGCACTTCAGTAATAACCGGATGCGTATGCGGATCCCAGGTCACGATAATATCGCCGGCATTAACCGATTCACCATCCCCTACAGTCAGCACTGCACCGTATGGAATCTTATAACGCTCTCGCTCTCGTCCATATTTATCGATAATACCAACCTCACCTGACCTTGATACAGCTACCAGCTGTCCTTCATTATTTTTCACGGTCTTAAGGTTGGTTAATTTAACAGTTCCATCGATCTTGACCTGAACATTACTGATAGCAGCCGAACGAGATGCCGCCCCACCAATATGGAAGGTACGCATGGTTAACTGTGTTCCCGGCTCACCGATTGACTGAGCCGCCACAACACCCACTGCCTCACCAATATTTACCAGATGTCCGCGCCCTAAATCACGTCCATAACATTTAGCACAGACACCATGCCTTGTTTCACAGGTAATAATTGAACGAACCAGTAACTGATCAACGCCGTTTTCCTCCAGAACAGTGACCAGATTTTCATCAATCATGGTCCCACTCGGAATTACAACCTTTTCACCTTTAGCATCAGTGACATCATCAATAACCACACGCCCCAAGACTCTTTCAGATAAAGGCTCAACAACATCTCCACCTTCAATAATCGGTGACAAGGTTATTCCATTTACCGTTCCACAGTCCTGTTCAGAAATAACCAGATCCTGCCCAACATCGACCAAGCGACGAGTCAGATAACCCGAGTTTGCTGTTTTTAATGCTGTATCCGCAAGACCTTTTCTGGCACCATGAGTTGAAATAAAGTACTGCAATACATCCAGCCCCTCCCGGAAGTTTGCGGTGATGGGGGTTTCAATAATGGAGCCATCCGGCTTTGCCATCAATCCCCTCATACCGGCTAGCTGCCTGATCTGTGCCGCGGATCCTCGGGCACCTGACTCAGCCATCATAAAAATAGAGTTGAATGATTTCTGCTTGACCTTGTTTCCTTCCGCATCAACAACTTCCTCTTCACCCAGGCCATCCATCATAACTTTGGCAACTAATTCATTCGCATGCGACCAAATATCAATGACCTTATTATATCGCTCACCGTCTGTTACCAGACCTGATGCATACTGGCTTTGAATCTCTCTGACTTCAGCCTCAGCCTTCCTGATTATTTCAGCTTTTTGCTCAGGAATAGCCATATCCTCGATACCAAAGGAAACACCGGATCGAGTAGCATATTTAAAACCAAGATACATCAATTTATCAGCAAGAATGACAGTATCTTTAATGCCTAGATAGCGATAACTGAAGTTAATTAATTTTGATATGTTCTTTTTTGTCATATCAATATTAACCACTTCGAAAGGCATGCCTTCAGGAACGATTTCCCAAATCAGCGCTCGTCCGACCACAGTTTCCTGTCGTGACACTCGCTCCTCGGTTTCTCCATTATCCAAAAGAACCTTTTCTTTGACGCGCAATTGAATTTTAGTCTGCAATTCAACTGCACGGTTATCCAGTGCTTTAACCACTTCATCCACGCTGGCAAAGAATGAACCTTCACCTTTGGCATTAATCTTTTCACGACTAATGTAATACAAGCCCAACACCACGTCCTGTGAGGGATTAATTACCGGCTCACCATTAGCCGGTGACAAAATATTATTCGTGGCCATCATCAATGTACGCGCTTCCAATTGCGCTTCGATGGACAGTGGAATATGAACCGCCATCTGGTCGCCATCGAAATCAGCATTAAACGCACTACATACCAATGGATGTAATTGAATTGCCTTGCCTTCAATCAAAGTTGGCTCAAATGCTTGAATTCCCAGTCTATGCAGTGTTGGCGCACGATTTAACAAAATCGGATGTTCACGAACCACTTCTTCGAGAATATCCCAAACTTCGGCACCTTCACGTTCAACCATTTTCTTAGCCGCTTTGATGGTTGTTGCCAATCCACGTAATTGGAGCTTGCTATAGATAAATGGTTTAAACAACTCCAAGGCCATTTTTTTTGGTAAACCGCATTGATGCAGCCTTAAAGTAGGACCTACAACAATCACCGAACGTCCGGAATAATCCACACGCTTACCCAACAAGTTCTGTCTGAAACGACCTTGCTTGCCTTTAATCATGTCCGCCAGAGACTTTAATGGCCGACGATTGGTTCCTGTTATAGCACGCCCTCGGCGACCATTATCCAATAATGCATCAACCGATTCCTGAAGCATTCTTTTTTCGTTACGGACAATGATGTCTGGCGCATTTAAATCCAGTAATCTATTTAAACGATTATTACGATTTATGACTCGTCTGTATAAATCGTTTAAATCTGATGTGGCAAAACGTCCACCATCAAGTGGAACCAATGGACGCAGCTCTGGCGGAAGAACCGGTAGCACCTTCATAATCATCCATTCCGGACGATTATTTGAGTGCAATAACGATTCAATGACTTTCAAGCGTTTGGTAAATTTCTTGATTTTGGTTTCAGAGTTGGTTGCATTGA
>CAYLNS010000132.1:0-6893 GCA_964385115.1 uncultured Methylomarinum sp. | reverse complement strand
TCTGTTTTTCGGCCCGGGGCGATGTCGCTGTGTCCGGTGATATGCTGTGGCGAGAGTTTGGGGTAATGTTTAAATAGTGTTTGGCTGATCTGCGCCAGCTTCTGGTATTGAATATCTTGATAGGCGGTTGTATCGGTGCCTTCCAGCTCTATGCCGATGGAAAAGTCATTACAGCGTTCCCGTCCCTGATAGCGGGATACGCCAGCATGCCAGGCTCTTTTATTAAACGGGACAAATTGCTGGATATGACCGTTGCGCTGGATGAGCAGGTGGGCTGAGACTTTTAAAGTCTGGATTTCCTGAAAATAGGGGTGTTTATGGGTTTCCAGCTGATTACAAAAAAACCTGCTGATATGGTTGTGGCCGTATTCTCCGGGCGGCAGGCTGATGCAGTGTATAACCAGTAATGAAATATCTTCCGGATCGGGGCGCTCGTCATAATTGGGAGACTTAATGATTTCTGCTGTTGTCAGCCAGTGATTTTTAATCTGCACGGGGCTTGTCGCTTTTTTGTTGCAAAATATCTGTTATTTCGGCATCACAGGAACCGCATCCTGTGGCCGCACCGGTAATATCAGCGATTCGGTCCAGATTATCGACACCTTTCGCCATCAGTTCATGGATTTTCTGCCGGGTGGTGCCACTGCAATGACAGACAATCTGCGGTTCTGATTCGGTTTTTTTATCGTTATTGCTCATGGTTCTGTGAATTCGGGCTTTTATTTATCGATAAAATCTGTATAATGCCTGTTTTTTCTAAGTGGGCGCTTAGCTCAGCTGGGAGAGCATCGCCCTTACAAGGCGAGGGTCGGGGGTTCGATCCCCTCAGCGCCCACCAGAAAATCCACTTGGTTACCCTTCTTCGTGTTCATGGCCCTTTTCGGCCATTTCTGAAATTTCCTTTAATCTTTCAACCGCTTTATGGTTGATGGTATTTTCCGGATATTCTCCATCTTCAGTCATTTCTCCGGCTTTTAATCCGGTCAGTAATTCCAGTGTCTGGTTAACGGTGGACACCGCATAAATGGCAAATAAATCCTCTTCGACTGCCTTGATAACATCCTGTTTCAGCATTAAATTGCGTTTGTTGGCGGCCGGAATAATCACGGCCTGCTGTCCGGTCAGTCCACGGGCCTGACATAAACCGAAGAATCCTTCTATTTTTTCATTGATACCCCCCACCGCCTGTACTTCACCATATTGATTGATGGAACCTGTCACAGCAAAGCTTTGTTTAATCGGGGTGCGGGTCAGCGCAGAAATCAGGCAGCACAGTTCGGCCAGTGAAGCGCTGTCGCCATCAATATGTCCATAAGATTGCTCTATGGCAATGCTGGCGGAGATGGCCAGTGGAAATTGCTGCGCATAGCTGTTTCCCAGATATCCGGTCAGTATCATCACGCCTTTGGTATGAATGGACTGGCCCAGCTCGGCCTCGCGTTCTATATCGACAATACCGCGTGAGCCGGGATAGACGGTGGCGGTAATTCTTGCCGGCGCGCCAAAACTGCTGCCGCCGATTTCCAGAACGGTTAGACCATTAATCTTGCCAACCACCTGACCATCGGTGTCAATCAGAATGGTTCCTTTCAGCATTTCATCCAGGATTTCCTTGGCGATTCGGCCATTTCGCTGTTCCCGGGCTGCCAGCGCCTGTTCTATCTCATGTTTATCGATACGGACGGCATGGTTTTGTTCACTCAGAAAATTGGCTTCTCCGATTATTTCCAGTGAATCATTGATTCTGGCAGACAGGCGCTGCTGGGTTTCCGACAAACGGCAACTGTGTTCTATCAGCCTGATAATGGCATCCTGTGTTAATTCCCTGGCGCCAATATCCTTGGCCTGTGTTGCCATTAATTGGGCAAACTGCTGAATATTTTCTTCTGAGCCTTCGATATAGTCATCGAAATCAGCCAGAACACGAAACATTTCATTAAATTCACTATCCATTTCTTCCAACAGATAATAAATATCCCGCGGGCCGACCAGAATGACTTTCACATTCAGTGGAATCACTTCCGGCTTCAGGGTAATGGTATTTACGGCAAGTTCGGTATAGGGTGATTCTATTTCAATTTTGCCGGCCTTCAATGCTCGTTTTAAACCTTCCCAGACAAATGGATAAGTCAGCAGTTTTTCAGCGTCCAGTATCAAATAGCCGCCATTGGCCCGATGCAGGGAACCGGCACAGATGCGTCTGTAATTGGTAATCAGCGTCCCCTGATCACTGACATATTCAATGCGGCCAAACAGGTTAGGGTAGGTGGGATGAGGTTCGTAGATGACAGGCGCGCCACTGTCCGGTTTATAATCAACCAGAACATTGGGCATATACTGTTCGGTCAGAACCAGTCTTTTAGTCTTGATTTCCACGCTGTCCTGAGAACGACCCGGCATCAAAAAATCGGTCACGGTACTGGTCAGGTTTTTCTTCAGCTCAGTCAGATAACTGATAACATCATCGGTATTCTGATATTTGTCATTCAGTTCAATCAACAACGGCTCTATGGCCTGTTCTATGGTCTGACTGTCCAGTTGGCGTAATTCATCCACCAGCGTTCTGCGCCATTGCGGTAATTCCAGCAATACTTCGCTTAAATATTCTTCCAGTTCTTCAACATGCTGATAAAAAGCTTCTCTTTCTTCATCCGACAACAGTGTGAACTGGTCTTCTTCCAGCACTTTATTATCGCGCACGGGTAAAAAAGTAATCGCCTCGCTGTCTCGCAGTAACACAATATCAAAGGTGCGGGCTTTTTTATCCACCAGTTCTATCGCTTTGTTATAGCGCTGATTAAAACGCCTTTCGATAGCAGTTTTTTTCTGTTGATAAGTCGGGCTTTCAAATGCGGCAGGAAAAGTGGCCAATAAATTATCAATCAGCTTTTCAATATCCTTACTGAAGTGATGACCCTGTCCCGCCGGTAATTCTATGGCTACCGGTTCTCTGGGATTATCAAAATTATCCACATAGGCATAGCTGGCCGGCGCTTCCTGACTCTGGGCATGCTGGCTCAAATGATCGGTAATCATTGTCAACCGGCCCGTGCCCGGCTCGCCCATGACATAAATGTTGTAGCCGGAAGATTTCATGGCGACACCAAATACCAACGCGGATTTGGCTCGTTCCTGACCTAAAATAGAAGGATTGCGTCGTGAATCCTGCTGAATTTCAAGGGTATCCGGAATAATATTGAGCCTGAGATCAGCAACTGACAATTTCAACATTATTCTCCTTTGTCCTGATTATCTACTGACAGCATATGCCGCATTTTATCGACCTTGGTTTTCAGATAGGTCTCATTATCTTCATGCACGCTGGGTTCTATGGGAATACGCTGATTGACCTGGATGCCCAGTTTTTTTAATTCATCAATTTTTCGAGGATTATTGGTCATCAGATTAATGGAATGAATCCCCAATTGCTGCAAAATCAATGCGGCAATATCATACTGCCGTTCATCAGCCTGATGACCCAGATGTATATTGGCGTCAACCGTATCCATGCCCTGATCCTGCAAATTATAGGCTTTAAGCTTGTTTAACAGGCCTATGCCGCGGCCTTCCTGACGCAGATAGATTAATACGCCTGCGCCGGCCTGCTCGATAAAGGCCAAAGCCATATCAAGTTGCTCGCCACAGTCACAACGCCGGGAGCCCAGCACATCGCCAGTAAAACATTCTGAATGAATGCGTACCGGCACATCGTCTTTGCCTGCTACATCCCCCTTTACAAAGGCGATATGCTCCTTGTTATCAAGGTTATTACTGTAATAGTACAGAATAAATTCACCATGTCGTGTGGGAATGCGAGTTTGAACAAGGTTTTCTATTTTTGCTTTCACTATAATGAATTAAAAAGCTGAAAATGGTTTATTTAAGGTTATTAGCCTTTATTTTACTACTGTTACACTAATTTTTTTGGTCTTTATAGACCGAGCCTGTCGTTGCTACAAAAAAACATGCAAAAAGTCCAACTACAAGAACATGAATTGCTGATTGGTCAGCCCTTGCCATGGTCTGTTTTCGGGCCCGATGATGAATTACTGCTCAATCAAGGTGACACCATCGCCAGCGAAAGACAAAAATATATTTTGCTGACCCGTGGCCTGTTTCGTGAACCCACAGCGGAAGAATTCAGACAGTTTAATCACATTCAAAAACAGTCATTAACGTCACCCTTCAATGTTCTGGATGCCATCCGGCTTAATCTTCGCCGTATCCTGAATGAATTAATCAATGAACAGAATATTCACAATTTTCAGCACCGGATCATCAAAATCGCCCGGGTTATCCAGAAACTCTGTGACGAAAATACTGATGCAGCTCTGGGTGCGATTATTCTGGATCAGCAAAGCCCTTATATTCAGGTTCATCCGGTTATGTGTGCCTTATTAAGCGAATTGCTGCTGCGCAGAAAAAACATACCCGAGCAGGACAGGCAATTAATTATCGCCGCCGCCTTAACCCAGAATGCCGGTATGCTGAAATTACAGGATGAATTATCCCGGCAATCCTCGCCTTTAACCGAAACACAAAAACAGGCCATCAGGATTCATCCAACGCTCAGTAAAGAAATCCTCATCAACCAGGGGGTGAATGATAAAGAATGGCTGACAGCCGTGCAGAATCATCATGAGCGTCCGGATGGCTCAGGCTATCCCAATGCCTTAAAGGGAGAGGATATTAATCTGTTTTCGCGGGTTTTATCGTTATCCGATATCTACAGCGCCATGATTTTGCCGCGTCAGTACCGGGATGGTTTTTATGTCAAAAAAGCACTGCGGGATATTTTTATGCAGCGCGGCAGTCTGGTAGATCAGAATCTGGCTGAATTACTTATCAAGGAAATGGGTATTTATCCGCCGGGTTCCTTTGTTAAACTGGCTAATGGTGATACAGCTATTGTTATCCAGCGGGGTTCCAGACAGGCCAATTTTCCCATGGTGCTTACACTGTTATCACCTCGAGGCGTTCGTTACCGTCAACCACAACGAAAAAACAGCCAGTATCAGGATAGATATGGCATTAAAGCCATTATCCCCAGGCCGGAAAATCTGGAACTCGATAAACACAAAATCTGGGGATTGGGAGACAAATAAACCGCAGTCAACAAGGATGTTATTTAACAGCCCGAATCAATTTCACCATATCCTTACTGTCTGGGTGTAACACGACTTTTTGAAATGGACAGGATTGAACATTTTTAACTGTTTGCCGGTTAATATTGGCGCCGAAGATGGATTTAACCAGTGGATTCATCATATTCATCATGGCTGCCATCACCTTATTGGAACTTAATACATGCTCCAGCAACAAAACCTGTCCCCCCGGTTTACAGACTCTGTACAATTCCTGTAAGCCTTTTTTCGGTTGTGGAACCGAACAAAAAACAAAAGTGGCAATGACCGTATCGAAACTGTTATCTGCATAATCCAGCGACTGTACGTCCATTAACTGCAAATCAACATTAATATTCTTCTGCTGACGCTTGTTATCGGCAATTTCCAGCATCTTTTCACTGAAATCAATCGCTGTTATACGGGCATCGGATGGATAAAACGGAAAGTTTTTACCCGTTCCGACGCCCACTTCAAGAATATCCGGGCCGCTGGCCTGACTCCACAATGTATTACGCCATTGTTTAAAAAACAAACCCTCCAGCATACCTTCCAGCGCATCAAAATAGGGCGCCAGGCGGTTATAGCGTTGCCGGGTTTTATCCTGTTCATCAGACATATTTATGCTCCCGCTTCAGATTCCCGTCACTCTTCCAGCTGCTGAATACCATCCAGAAACCATTTTGACTGAACACTGTATTTAGGTTTGATAAAATGCCAGACTTCACGAATCTGACCAGCCTGCTGATCATCTTCCCGCATAATACTGTCGAACAACACCACAGCTTCCAGCTCGTTTTCCAGCTCCCGCACATCCAGTAATTCTGCATCCAGTTTTAAAATCTCTGTTTTGTTGTCTTCATCAGAGGCTTTTAGCATTTCCTGAATTTCAGCAAACACCTTGTCAGTGGTCAACGACCTTATCTCGGCCAAATCACGCTCATCCCAGGCTTTTTGCAACTGATAAAACGCTTTTTTGGCGCCATCCAGAAAGGCCTGCTCATCAAAACCCTCAGGAATTACCTGGCTGTCAAAATCGGCATCATCCTGGCCAGATATATTTTCTAAACCGGCTTCATTGCGATTTTTTTTGAATAAGATATCGGTATCAAAACCTGCCGTCGAATTTTTCTGGTAAGCAGATTCAGACGCATCATCCTGATAGCTGTTGCGTTGCCAGCCCTGAGGCTGAGGCTGAGCCGGAACCGGTTTGGAACGGGCGGCAAAAATCCGGTACAGCAAATAACCAATCCCTGCAAACAGTAGAATATCCATAAAATTGATACCTTGAAAAGCGCCACCAAAAAACAGCGAACCCAGCAAGCCGCCAATGGCTAAAGCACCCAGCATTCCCATCAAACCGCCGCGCCGGGACATATTCTGCCGGGCTGCCTGATTTTTCTGATAAGCTTGCTGCTGGCTGGCTGAACGGCTGGTTTTGCCAGGAGAAACGGAACGCCGGTAAGGCATGCTAAAAGCAGATTTACCGCCAAAAGAACGCGCGCCACCAAAACGTTTCGCTTCCGCATCAGACATACCGCCCAGCATCAGCGTGGTTGAAACGGCACATACCGCTAAAAATGTGAATATTTTGTTCATATCTCTCTACAATTTAAAAAATGGGGGTTACCTAAATCCAGCACCTCATCCCTGCTTTCTGCCTTGGAGTAGGCGATAAGGTACAAAAACATTTGGAGCGATTAATATCGTGAAAGTTGCAAAAAAGGTATCAGAAAATACTAACAGCTAAAACTTCAATGTCTTTTCCGT
>CAYLNS010000131.1:0-6906 GCA_964385115.1 uncultured Methylomarinum sp. | reverse complement strand
CAGTTGGCGGATAAACGGCCTTAGTTCAGTTTTTATACAATGGCTCCAGCGGACTGTCTGCCTGTTTTTGGGAGACTTTTTTCCGGGCATTGTGCTCGGCAAATGCCCGAAATAAAGCATTGCCTTGCCAGGGATCTGATTGGGGGGCATACAGATACTGGTTCAGTTTGTTGATTTCATCCCGCAGCCTGGCTTCGCAATGTGGGGCGATGGCGGCCAGTGAATTGGCGGAAAAATGCTGTTTTCCCCATTTCAGTAAAGCCTGTTTTGCGGCTTTCGGGTCGTTGGCCTGGCAGGCTTTTTTTAATAGCCGGTTAATATTGTCATCAACATGATTAACGAGTGATGGGGTGGTTTTTTCGACCGGTGCTTTTTTAAAACGCAGACAATACAAGAGTGTCAGCCCCCAAAGCACCGCCAGTAACAGGCTTAAACCTTTCCAGATAAGGCTGTTGTCAGTGGTTTTCAGCTCAGCCTCGGGCGGGCATTGTGGTGTTGATTGCTCGGCTTTGGCCGGAGTTTGTGCTACTGGCGGCGTGGTTACATTGCTGTTTTTTGCCGCCAGGGCATGCAGGGTCACTTCCGGGAGGCTGACCATTTCTGTTTCGTTGGTTTGAGTGTTGAACCAGTAGACCTTTATTTCTGGCAGCACATAATCGCCGGGTTTTGATGGAATCAACGCAGTTTTTTCTTCGCGAAAGGCAATAATGCCGTGTTCGGATATTTGTTCCTTTAAAACCGCCTTGTCGGGATAGCTTTTCAACGCCGGGTTGTTAGGCTGAGCGGATAATTCCGGCAGCTGGCTGCTGGTGGTGCCTATCGCCAGTAGGGTCAGGGTGCGGGTAATAGGTTCGCCGACATTGACGGTCAGCTTGTCGTTGGACCATTCTTCTTTCAACACTACCTGCTGAGCTGGCAGCCAATGGGCGGCCGTGTAGGAAGCAGGTTTGGCTTTGACCTCCAGGGTAACCGGCAAAGAGCGGGCCCGGCGGGTAGTGGTCAGTTGCGAGCCGAAAAAACCAAAACGGGATGAGCGGTTTCTGACCACTTCAGCTGTCAGCGTGACGGGTGGGATGGTCATCGGGCCGCTTTTTTGTGGAAAAATGGCATATTGCCGTTCGATAACAGAATAATTAATACCGTTGATGACGGTGCTGTAGTTTTTGTCTTCCCCCAGTTTTTCGACAACGGCATTTTCAGGTTCGGGGTCATCAAGACTTGCCTGGCGGATTTGAACCCGGCGGAAAAAACGCACGGTATAAAGAACCTGGCTTTGTACATAAGGGGTTTTCGGCGAGGCTTCGACCTGCAGAAAAATATCCCGGTTGGCTGATTGCGCCACGCTTTGCTTTACTTCTATGAATAATGGATTGGAAATATCCGAGCCGAATGTAATTGAGGGGATGAGCAGCTTGCCGGTTTTTTTCGCCATCAGCGTCAGACTCCATTGCAGGGTATGGCTGATTTTTCCGTTGACAAATGAGGTCTGGTTACTTTGTTGTTGGTTTAAAATATCGAAGTCTTTTTTCAACGGCGCAAAGTCAGGGTCGCCGTCCGGGCTTTCGGTGCTGCTGAATGTCAGTTGAAATGATTCATTGATGGCAATTGGATTACGGTCTACCGTAGCCTTAATGGTGGCGGCATTTGTTACCGGGCTAAGTAAAAACAGCATCAGCAACGTGGTCAGCAAAGGTATCAGGGTTAATCTTTTCATCATAAAAGCTTATTTTCTATTTTGTCGCTGTCTGTATTGATAGCGGAATTTGCGTTTCAGTAACCCGGACGGGTCGTCCGGTATTCTGTGCAGCCATTGTTCAATTGCCTGCTGGTCTTCGTCTGATAACTCACGGGCTTTTACCGGCTGGCTCTGTTGTTGCTGGCCTTGTTTATCTTCAGACGCTTCTGTTTGTTGGGCCTGTGACTCTGTTTTTTCCTGGCTGGATTCATTTTTCTCAGCATCAGCTTCCGAATCAGATTCATCAGACTGTTGCTGTTGATTATTTTGCTCTGAACCGGATTTTTGATTCTGCTGCGAATTATTGGATGATTGCTGTTGTTTATTATCCGATGATTCCTGTGAATCCTGGTTTTGCTGGTCTTGTTTGGATTGAGAATTTTGTTGCTGTTGCTGCTTTTGTTTTTGCAATTGTTTTTCCAACAATTCCTTGTTGTAGCGGGCATCTTCAAAATCAGGTTTCAGTGTTAACGCCTGCTCATAAGCTTTAATGGCGGGTTCCAGCTTGCCGGATTTAGCCAGGGCATTGCCCAGATTGTAATAGGCTTCGGCAGATTGCATTTGCTGCCATATTTTGGCGGCTTGTTCATAATGGCCTGCTTTATATTCGGCACTGGCCTTCCATTCCGGTGACTTGAATAATTCTGCCGAGCGTTCAAACTGCTGTTGTTTAAAGGCTTCCTGAGCCTGCTGATCCGGTGTTTTCCACAGGTTTTGCCAGAACTGTCTGCCATCAAAGGCATAGCTGTCCTGCGGAAACGGTAACAGTAAAACCAGAGCAAGACAGAGCAGACCTTTGCGAAATGCCAATGCTGCCAACGGGACAACCAGCCACAGCAGGTAAGGGCCTTCATCACGCCATTGTTCCAGTTTCATATTACTGTCCTGCTGTTTTGCCGAGCGTGCCGCCCGGTCAAAAAAGCCAAGCAGGTTTTTAATATCGCTGTCATCCGGGCGGATAAGCTGAAATTCGCCCCGCCCTTTTTTGGCCACAGCCGAGAGTGTCTGGCTGTCCAGTCTGGCGACGATAATGTTACCTTGCCGGTCTTTTACAAAGCCGCCTTGTGGCGCTTTGATGGGCGCGCCATCCGGCGTACCCACTCCCAGCACAGACAGGCGATAGGGTTTAACCAGCTTCGGTATGGACTCAAGCACAGGCTTTTCCACAGCATCGGTAACCAGCAAAATATCACCTTTTTGCATACCGGCCTGTTTAAGCAGATTGCCTGCCAGCCTGAGTGCGGCCGCAGTGTCCCGGCCTCGGCTGGGCATAATATCGGTATTCAGGGCATTTAACTGGCTGAGAATGGTCTCAGTGTCATCGGTCAGCGGGGTGACGGTAAAGGCGTCACCGGCATAGACCAGCAGAGCGGTCTGGCCATCCTTGCGCTGTTTTAATATATCGGCAATTTTGTAACGGGCCCGAATCAGGCGGCTGGGTTTTATGTCGGCGGCATTCATGGTGACCGACAGATTCAGCGCAATCACCAGGGCCGCATCATTTCTGAAAACCGGCACTGGTAAACGCTGCCAGGCCGGGCCTGCCAGCGCAAACACAGCCAGCACAAAGGCAAGCAGCAGAGCGATAAAACTGCCCTGATGAGATTTTTTGGGCTTGTTCTGTAAAATATAGGGCAGTAATTCAGGGTCACAAACCTGTGACCATTGGCCATGTTTTAACTGGCGACGCAGTATCCAGATGGCGGCCAGAATCACTGGAATCAAGGCCAGCAGCCAGTAAGGGCGGATAAAATGAAAATCCTGAAAATTCATGTCGTCCTCATTCTGACAAAAACCATCAATCCGGCCAGTACCACAGCGGTTCCCAGCGGCCAGTAGAAAAGTTCACTACGAGGGCGGAAAAACTGTTTATCTTCTTCCACAGGCTCCAGTTTATCCAGTAATTGGTAGATTTGTTCCATTTCTTCAAGGTTGCGGGCGCGGAAATAACGTCCGCCGGTTTTTTCGGCAATCGCTTTTAATGTGGTTTCATCCAGGTCAACTGAAGGATTGACTTTGCGGGCACCAAAAAAGTTGCGGATAATCATTTCATCAGCGCCGATGCCGATGGTGTAAATTTTAAGCTGTTCATGAGCGGCCAGGTCAGCAGCTTTAAGCGGGGTGATTTCTCCGGCTGTATTGGCGCCATCAGTCAACAATATCAACACCTTGCTTTGCGCCGGATGATTTTTAAGCCGCTTGACGGCAAGCCCGATGGCATCGCCGATTGAGGTGGCCGGGTCATCATCGGTAATACCGATAAAGGCTTCATTCAACAGGGTAATCACGGTTTTCCGGTCAAATGTCAGCGGCACTTGTAAATAGGCGGTTGTACCAAACAGAATCAGGCCGATACGGTCACCCGCCCGGCGCGCGATAAATTCGCTGGCGACTTTTTTGACGGCGGTCAGCCGGTCTATGCGGCGGTTTCCCAAGATAAAGTCACGCTCTTCCATGCTGCCGGATACATCAACGGCCAGCATCAGATCCCGGCCACTGACTGCCTGTTCGATGGGCTCGCCCAGCCATTGCGGGCGGGTGGCCGCTATAATCAGTAAACACCAGATAAAAAATGCCAGCCATAGCTGGCGGTTTTTTCCCGTTGCGCTGCGCACTGCTTGTGCATGTCCAAAATCATCAAGAAACGGGACTTTTAATGCTGACTGGTCTTCTATATTTTCGGCTGGCAGTAACCAGCGTACCAGCAAGGGCAAGGGCAGAGCCAGCAGCATCCAGGGCCATTCAAAATGTATCATCGCTGTTTTTTAATCCATTGTTCACAAAGATTGAATAAGGCATCCAAATCCAGGTCTTTGGGAAGTTGTTTCTGGTATTGTGCCTGCGCCAGATAATGACCGATGCCCTGGCTGAAAGGGGCATCGGGGAAAGCCCGGTCAAGATAGGCCAGCCATTGTTTTCCGGTCAGTGCGGCGGCCTCCTGCCGCGAGGCGGTGCTGATGGCGACGCGGCGCATCAGCGCGGAAAGCTGTTGCAGTTTTTGCAGTTCATCAAGTTCGGTGTTCTGGCGCAGTTCCCGCAGCAGTTTGCGGGCGGTTTTTACGGCGGTTTTTCGGGTCAGTATTTTAAACAGACGCCAAAGCACATAGCCAAGCAGCGGCAGCAGAATAATCAGCAGCCACCAGCCCATAGCCGGCGGCCACCAGCCTATGGGTTCGGGTAAATGGATGTCGCGTAACGGTAAGGAATCATTCATCAGCGTAATACGTCTACCGGATCATCAGTGGTACAGCATTGGATAAGTGTCATGCCATGTTTTCGGCTTAATTGTCTAAGAAAATTCTGGCGAGTTTGAAAGCGTTGTTGATATTGCATAATCAGCTGTCTGTCAGTGGTGTCTATCACCCGCTCTTTTTCACCGTCGGTAAAGCGATAACGGCCGTGTTGCGGCAAATGGCTTTCCAATGGGTCAAAAACATGAATCAAAACTACCTCGCAATGCCGGCTTAATCGCACCAGATGGTTTTCCCCGGCTTCGATTCCGCGAAAATCACTGATGATAAATACCCGGCTGCCGGGTCTGGCGTGTTTGACCAGACGGGCTAAAGTCTGTTCAAGGTCAATGTCATCGGACAACGGTTGCGGTGGCGTGACCAGCATTTTTAAAAAATGCAGAACTGAGGACTTGCTGTGACCGGGGCGGGTTTCCTGACAAGATGATTCGCTAAAAACCTGGCCGCCGACCCGGTCCCCCTGTTGCTGGGCAGCCCAGGCGAGCAGCGCGGCCAGTTTTGCAGCCTGTACTGATTTAAAGACGCCGCGGGTGGCAAAATGCATGGTTTTACGCGCATCCACCGAGATAAAAACCGGTCGCTCTCTTTCTTCGCGAAACAGTTTTGTATGCGGTTTGCCGGTACGGGCGGTGACTTTCCAGTCTATCATGCGGATATCGTCACCGGGTTGGTAAAGACGGGTTTCGTCAAATTCCATACCCCGGCCTTTAAAGCGCGAGGCATAGCCTCCGCTTTGCAGTGCCCTGACACGGGCGCAACGTAATTTAACCGAACCCGCCCGGGTGCCGAGTTTAATCAGCATGGGCAGGTTGGCTTTAATGCGCTCCTCAGCTGGAATGGCTTGGTGATATTTCACGGAACAGGGACGCGGGCAATCAATTCCTGAATAAAATCGTCAGTGCTGATACCATCGGCTTCTGCTTCATAAGTCAGAATCAGACGGTGTCGCAGGACATCAAATGCCATGCTTTGTATGTCCTGAGGATCAACAAAATCACGCTGATTCAGCCAGGCGCGGGCGCGGGCGCAGCGGTCCAAAGCGATACTGGCGCGCGGACTGGCGCCGTATTGTATCCAGGATGCCAGATCCTCTCCATACGGTGCAGGGTTGCGGGTGGCCAGTACCAGTTGCAGTAAATATTCTTCCAGTGGCTCGGCCATGTGAATCGTCAGCACTTCCTTGCGCGCAGTGAAAATATTCTGCTGGCTGATGGGGTTGAATTCAGTGATTTGTCCATTGAGCTCCCCTTTGGCCTCGCGGCGGGCCAGGTGCAGAATGGCTTTTTCATGCTCGGCATTGGGATAGTCTATTTTGACAAACAGTAAAAACCTGTCCAGTTGTGCTTCCGGTAAGGGGTAGGTGCCTTCCTGTTCCAGCGGGTTTTGGGTGGCCATAACCATAAACAGCGGCGCTAACGGATAAGTATGACTGCCGACGGTAATCTGCCTTTCAGCCATAGCTTCCAGCAGCGCGGCCTGCACCTTGGCCGGTGAGCGGTTGATTTCATCGGCCAGTATCAGGTTATGAAATAACGGGCCTTTTTGAAATTCAAAGGTTCCTTGCTGAGGACGATAGATTTCCGTACCGGTCAGGTCGGCGGGTAATAAGTCCGGGGTGAACTGAATACGATGGAAATCCGCCTCCAGTCCTTTGCTAAGCACGTTGATGGCGCGGGTCTTGGCCAGACCGGGCGCGCCTTCTACCAGCATATGTCCATCCGCCAGCAGAGTGATAAGCATTCTTTCTACCAATTCATCCTGGCCGATAATCTGCTGGCTGATATAGTGTTTGAGTTGTTGCAGTGCCTGCTGTGCGGTACTTTGACTGTGTTCAGTCATGGTGTGTCCTTATCAGTTGAATTTAAAACAAGCGCTTTTCAGATGCTGTTATTGTAGTAAAGTTCCGGCGGGATAACCAAA
>CAYLNS010000130.1:0-6922 GCA_964385115.1 uncultured Methylomarinum sp. | reverse complement strand
TCCCAGTGCTTATCCAGAGCGCGTACCAGACTGCGTGGATTAATCATAAGGCGGCGTTAACTATTCAGGTGTATCTGCATTGGTTTTTGTTTTCAGGATGAGTAATACGAACGCATTGCAGCCAGCGACAGAGGTTTGATTTTAGCCGCGTGACCGGCGCAGCCAAAGGCTTCAAAGCGTGATTGACACAAGTCCTGCATGGCATCGCGGGCGGCCTGGTAAATTTTGCGCGCATCCAGTTCGGCGGCATGTTCCGGTTGTGCGACAAATTGCCGGATAGCGCCGGTGGAGGCCATTCTAAGGTCCGTATCGATATTGACTTTCCGCACGCCATATTGAATGCCTGCGACAATTTCTTCGACCGGAACGCCATAGGTTTCCGGAATCTGGCCGCCATAGCGGTTAATGATTGTCAGCCATTCCTGAGGTATCGAGCTGGAACCATGCATGACAAAATGCATATTCGGCAGGCGCTGTTGCAGCATTTTCAGGCGACTGATAACCAGCACCTCCCCGGTCGGCGGCTTGCTGAATTTATAGGCACCATGACTGGTACCAATGGCGACGGCCAGTGCGTCAACCTGGGTTTGCTCGACAAAGGCGACCGCTTCATCGGGATCGGTGAGCAGCCGTTGGGAATCGGCCGATGTCTGGTCAATATGTTCCAGCGAGCCGAGACAGCCGATTTCACCTTCGACAGACACGCCGCAGGCATGTGCCATGGCAACGACTTGTCGAGTAACCTCCACATTGTATTCAAATGAGGCCGGGGTTTTCATATCGGCCAATAGCGAGCCATCCATCATCACCGAGCTGAAACCGGCTTGTATCGCCTGTGCGCAGATTGCAGGCGTCGGTCCGTGATCGCGGTGCAAAACAACCGGAATATGCGGATACTGTTCCATCGCAGCAAGCACCAGATGCCGCAAAAACACCTCGCCGGCATAGCGGTTGGCGCCGGCTGAAACCTGCATGATAACCGGGCTGTCAGCAGCATCTGCCGCCTGCATAATGGCTTGCACCTGCTCCATATTGCTGATGTTAAAAGCGGGTACGGCAAAATCATTTTCAGCCGCATAGTCCAGTAATTGTCGTAGGGATATTAATGCCATGGGTCGTTTCTAATATGAGTGTAAATGAGTTATCAAACCGCTAAAGCATACCATTTCAGGTGGCTGGCTGCATGTCAGGCCAATGTGTGATGCCGGTTTTGTTTCAGGCAAGACTGTAATTTGCGTTCCTGACAACTGGTGGTAAGATTGCAGGCTGTTTTTAAAAAAATAAATAATAAAATGATTGATATTATCCATAATCTTGTTTTAAGTGTACACGGTGCTGGCGGCGGGCATAGTGGCGGCGTGGCCGGGACGGTCGAGCAGTTGCTTATTTTTCTGGTATCGCTGACAGAAAAGACTCCGCAGGAAGTTTTTGCAGCCATTATGCCGGGTATTGCGGCAATGGAAAATATTCATCCGTTATTTGTTCATTTCCCGATTGCGTTACTGCTGATGTTTTTTCTGATTGATTTTGCAGGGTCGGTGGGCAACAAACCGGAATGGCGCAAAGTGGCCGGCTGGTTTCTGTATATCGGCGTGGTCATGGCGGCTGCGACTGTCGCTGCCGGCTTGCAGGCAGAAGAGTCGGTTGCTCATGGCGGAAATGTGCATGAAATCATGGAGAGACATGAAACTCTGGGATTGACCGTTCTGGGGCTTGCTGCTGTGCTGGCTGTATGGCGTTTACTCAGTCGCGGCCGGATCACCGGTGTGGCAAATGTTTTTTATCTGCTGATGGCCTGCGCCTTGAATATTATTCTGGTTTTTGCAGCCGACCTGGGTGGATTAATGGTTTATAAATACGGGGTGTCGGTCGAGGCCAGTCGTTCCGTTCAGCAGCAGTATTATCAGCAACACAGTCATGGCGGTGGCGGTCATGAGCATGGTGGGCATCAACATAGCCACTAAACAATGGGAGTAAGCAGGCGCTGAACAGGGCGTCTGCTTAAAAAAAGCGTTTCAGATAAACTCCGGTATGGGATGCCGCTGTATTGGCAATTTCTTCAGGCGTCCCCTCGGCAATGACCTTGCCGCCTCCACTGCCTCCTTCGGGGCCCATGTCGATAATCCAGTCGGCTGTTTTAATCACATCCAGATTATGCTCGATGATGATAACGGTGTTGCCGTTGTCGCGTAATTTATGCAGCACCGTCAATAACTGTTTAATATCGTGAAAATGCAGGCCCGTGGTTGGCTCGTCCAGAATATAAAGGGTTTTGCCGGTATCGCGTTTGGACAGCTCTTTCGCCAGCTTGACTCGCTGAGCTTCGCCGCCGGACAGGGTGATTGCATTCTGTCCCAGGGTGATGTAACTCAGGCCGACGTCAACCAAAGTCTGAAGTTTGCGGTGCAAGGCTGGAATGGCGCTGAAAAATTCGGCGGCATCCTCAACCGTCATCTCCAGCACTTCGTTAATGGTTTTGCCTTTATAGCGGATTTCCAGGGTTTCCCGGTTATAGCGTTTGCCGTGGCAGACATCGCAGGGCACAAAAATATCCGGCAGAAAGTGCATTTCAACTTTTATGACGCCGTCTCCCTTACAGGCTTCGCAGCGTCCGCCCTTGACATTAAAACTGAAACGCCCCGGCGTGTAGCCGCGGGAGCGGGACTCGGGTGTTGCGGAAAACAACTCCCTGACAGGGGTGAAAATTCCGGTATAAGTGGCGGGATTGGAGCGTGGCGTCCGGCCGATCGGGCTCTGGTCAATATCCACGACTTTGTCAAAATATTCCAGCCCTTCAATGGCATCGCAGGGCGCCGGAATATGGCTGGCCCGGTTAATCAGGCGGGCAGCCTGCTTATATAAAGTATCGTTAATGAGCGTTGATTTTCCAGAGCCTGATACGCCAGTGATGCAGGTCAACAATCCCACCGGAAACGAAACATCAATCTCCTGAAGATTATTGCCACGGGCATTGCGAATCACAATCTGTTTTTTCGGGTCGGGCGGTGTCAGCTTCTGTGGGACATTGATTTCATTGATGCCAGATAAATACTGACCAGTCAACGATTCAGCATTGTTGATGATTTCTTCCGGCTTTCCCTGGGCAATAATCCGGCCGCCGTGAACACCGGCTCCCGGGCCAATATCGACAATATAATCCGCCGCGCGGATGGCGTCTTCGTCATGTTCAACCACAATTACCGTGTTTCCCAGATCGCGCAGCCGGAACAGGGTGTTTAACAGCCGCTGATTATCCCGCTGATGCAGGCCGATAGACGGCTCATCCAAGACATACATCACACCGACCAGTCCCGCGCCAATCTGGCTGGCCAGCCGGATTCTCTGCGCCTCACCGCCAGACAGGGTGTCGGCGCTGCGGTCCAGGGTCAGATAGTCGAGGCCGACATTGACCAGGAATTCCAGCCGTTCCTGAATTTCCTTGTTGATTTTGGCGGCCACTTCGCCCCGGTGTCCCGGAATGTTCAGTTGCCTGAAAAAATCCAGCGTTTCCCGGATTGGTAAGCGGGTCAGTTTATGCAGGGGAAAGTCATTGATAAACACATGGCGGGCGGCTTTGTTGATGCGGGCGCCCTGGCACTCGGTACAGCTTTGCTGGGTCAGGTATTTGGATAATTCATCACGCACCATTTGCGAATCGGTTTCATGATAACGCCGCTCCATATTGACGATAATCCCTTCAAAAGGGTGTTTTTTTTCGCTGATTTTTCCGGAACTGCTGGCGTATTTAAAACTGATTTTTTCCGAACCGCTGCCATACAGAATAATGCCCTGTATTTTTTTGGGGATTTGCGAAAAAGGGATTTCCGGGTCAAAACCATAATGCTCGGCCAGCGAGCAGATAATCTGATAATAATAAGCATTACGCCTGTCCCAGCCGCGGATGGCGCCTCCGGCCAGACTGATTTCCGGATTATGGATAACCAGTTGCGGGTCAAAATGTTGTCTGACGCCTAAACCATCACAGGCAGGGCAGGCGCCTTTCGGGTTATTAAACGAGAAAATACGCGGTTCCAGTTCGGTAATGCTGTAGCCACATTCGGAACAGGCGTACTTTTCTGAAAAAACAATCTGCTGGTCGCTGTCCATTGACGCGGCGATGGCGATGCCGTCGGCAATACGCAAGGCGGTTTCAAAAGATTCAGCCAGCCTCAGACTGATATCCGGGCGTATTTTAAAACGGTCGACAATGACTTCAATGGTGTGTTTTTTACGTAAATCCAGCGTCGGCGGCTCATCCAGTTCGTATATTTCCCCATCAATACGGGCGCGGATAAAGCCCTGGGCGCGCAATCCCTCCAGCAGCTGAAGATGTTCCCCTTTGCGGTCATTAATCACAGGCGCCAGCAGCATCCAGCGTTCTCCTTCAGGCTGTGCCATCACCTGGTCGACCATCTGGCTGACGGTTTGCGCCTCCAGAGAAATATTATGTTCAGGACAACGCGGAATACCGGCCCGGGCATACAACAGCCGTAAATAATCGTAAATTTCGGTAATGGTGCCGACGGTGGAGCGCGGGTTATGTGAAGTGGATTTTTGCTCGATGGAAATGGCCGGTGACAAACCTTCAATATGATCCACATCCGGCTTTTCCATCATTGACAGGAATTGCCGGGCATAGGCGGACAGGGATTCAACATAGCGCCGCTGACCTTCGGCATAAATGGTGTCGAAAGCCAGTGATGATTTGCCGGAACCCGACAAACCGGTAATGACAATCAAGGCATCGCGAGGTAAATCAAGATCAATATTTTTCAGATTGTGGGTGCGCGCCCCCCGAATACTGATGGTATCCATTGCAGACTCAATAATATAAACAACCGCATAATATACGATTATTGACGGGGGCGAGTCCAGAAAAATACAATGGCCGAAACAATCCGTACAATCGGGTGCGGCGTGTTGTTATAATAGAAAGCTTTACCAATTTAATCAGAGGTCGGATTTGAGCCAGTTACAGGATATCACCAGCCCGATGACAGCGATGGAAAAACGGGCGACATTCTCGCTTGCCAGCATCTATGCTTTGCGTATGCTGGGGTTGTTTATGATAATGCCGGTCTTGTCCCTGTTTACTGAATCCATGGAATATGCCACACCGGTATTGGTGGGGCTGGCCATCAGTGTTTATGGATTATCACAGGCATTGTTGCAGATTCCTTTTGGGCTGTTATCAGACAGGCTGGGCCGCAAAAAAGTGATTGTGACCGGTCTGCTGTTGTTTTCCGCCGGCAGTGTGGTCGCAGCATTAGCCACCAATATTTATGGCATTATTCTGGGGCGGGCTTTACAGGGCAGCGGAGCCATTGCCGCCGCCGTTATGGCATTACTGGCTGATTTAACCCAGGAAGTGCACCGCACCAAAGCCATGGCAACCATAGGCGCCAGCATCGGCGTATCATTTGGTGTGGCGATTACCATCGGGCCCGTGATTGCAAGCCATTTCGGTCTCAGCGGCATTTTCTGGCTGACAGCCGGACTGGCGATACTGGCGATACTGGTGATTTTACTGATTGTGCCCAGTCCGGAAAAAATCATCACCCACCGGGATGCAGAAGCCATTCCTGCTCAGTTCGGACAAGTGCTGACCCACCCGGATTTATTAAGACTGGATTATGGCATTTTTGTACTGCATCTGATTTTAACCGCCAGTTTTGTGATTGTGCCGTTGTTAATGCGTGATGCCGGCATCCTTCCGGCTGAGCACTGGATGGTTTATCTGCCCATTCTGGTCAGCTCTATGGCAGTGATTATTCCGTTCATAATATTGGCCGAAAAAAAGCGCAAAATGAAAGCCGTTTTTATCGGCGCAATTTTAACGCTGGTGCTGGCTAATATCGGTCTGGCCCTGTTTGCTAGCCAGTTAATCGGGCTGCTTGGCAGTTTGTGGTTGTTTTTTTGCGGATTTAATCTGCTGGAGGCAACCTTGCCCTCGCTGATTTCCAAAACGGCGCCGGGCGATTTAAAAGGCACGGCCATGGGCGCTTATTCCAGCTCCCAGTTTATGGGGGCTTTTCTGGGCGGGGTGACCGGTGGCTGGCTGTATGGGCATTATGGTGCTCACGCGGTATTCTGGTTTGCCGCCGCCATGGCTTTCAGCTGGGTGCTGATTGCCCTGTTTATGCGGCCGCCGCAATATCTGGCCAATATGCTGCTTTCCCTGGATGGGATTGCGCCCGAACAGGCCGAAGAATTTTCCAGGGCATTATTAAAAATACCTGGAATAGAAGAAGTCAGGCTGCATTTTGAAGAAAACACAGCTTATCTGAAAGTTGATAACAGTGTGCTGAATAAAGAGGACGTAAACCAGTTTCTGGCACAATGGAATCAAAATACCAATCCGGCATCAAACCCTCAGATGTCTTTATCCAATACGGAGTAAAAAAATGTTAAATAAGGTGATGTTAATCGGCCGTCTGGGTGGAGACCCGGAAGTGCGCTATTTACCCAGCGGGGGCGCAGTAACCAATATTACACTGGCAACCAACAGACGCTGGAAAGACCGGCAAACCGGCGAACAAAAAGAACAGACAGAATGGCATCGGGTGGTGTTTTTCAATCGCCTGGCCGAAATAGCCGGTGAATATTTAAGAAAAGGCAGCCAGGTCTATATCGAAGGACGTATCCAGACCCGCAAATGGCAGGACCAGTCAGGCCAGGATCGCTACACCACAGAAATCGTCGCCGAAGAAATGCGCATGCTGGACAGCCGCAGCGGTGGAACCGCCAATTTTGCCGGCAATGCCCCCCAACAGGCCAGCCAGTCCCAGCCCGCATCCGCCCCGGCCGCCGCTCCACAAAATCAACCCGCCGACGCACCCCCAGCCGCCAGCTATGATGATTTTGATGATGATATTCCGTTTTGATTTGATCCTCCAAACACTGCCAATAAAATAGCGCAACC
>CAYLNS010000129.1:4746-6922 GCA_964385115.1 uncultured Methylomarinum sp. | reverse complement strand
TTATTTACTCTTTCCGTCTGTCGCCGTTGCCTTCCTAAGTGCAGCTAAAATATACTGCAGTAAATGAATCAGACAAACCGTTAGTTTTTTTGTACACTTTATATTTCAATTGCTATGCTTACAGCAGCCAAAAGAAAGGGAAACCGTCATGCAAAAACAAACATTGGTCTTTGAATTTAAAGGCACGGCAACAGAATATTTTAAAATATGGATGGTCAATACATTATTGACGCTGCTAACGATAGGCTTTTATTCCCCCTGGGCCAAAGTCAGAACCAAACGCTATTTTTACAGCAATACCTTTCTTGAAAACAGCTCATTCGATTATCTGGCTGACCCGGTCAAAATCCTGAAAGGTCGGCTGCTGGTACTGGCTATTTTTATCGTTTATTCCATAGCCGGTATTTTTCCTGTTTTACAAGGTGTAATGACCTTATTACTGCTTCCCATCATTCCCTGGATTGTCATCCGCTCCTTAAAATTCAACTTCATCAACAGCGCTTACCGGAATATCCGTTTTAACTTTAAAGGGGAATATGCGACCGCCTGCTGGATTTATCTGGCGCTGCCGTTTTTTGTCGCCATTTCTGTCGGGCTGGCCTATCCGTATTTTGCCCGGGAACGAAAAAAATTTATTATCGATAACAGTCGCTATGGCACCAGCGCTTTTGAAATGTCGGCCAGTATCGGCCAGTTTTACAAAATTTTTGTCCTTCCGTTTCTGGTTACCCTGGGCATTTTGCTGAGCCTGAGCGCCGTATCCTATGCCAATATGTCGTTAATCAATAATATCCCTGAAATGGGACAGGTTATTCTGCTGCTGGCCCTGTATCCCTTGCTACTGATAGCGCTGGCTTACATTTACACGGCCACCACCAACCTGGTGTTTAACCATACTCAGCTGAATCAGTGTCAATTGGGCTGTCACTTAAAAACCGTGCCGCTTTGCTGGATTTATTTCAGCAATATGCTGGCCATTATCGCCTCGCTGGGCTTGCTGATACCGTGGGCCAAGATTCGTCTGGCCCGTTATAAAATTTCCTGCCTGAGTCTTGAAACAGAATCGGCGCTGGATATGTTTGTTGCCGATGAATATGAAAAAGCCGATGCCATTGGAGAAGAGGCCGGCGACTTGCTGGATCTGGATATTGGGCTGTGATTAAAATTGCAGCGGATTATTATGATGGTAACAGTTCTGCCCGCCATGCGGTTACCGTCAGTTTTATGGAGTCCGGCCAGGTTCTCATCAGCGGCGAAGACATTGACAAAGCCTATGACATTGAACAGATAACAATCGGCCAGCGAGTGGCTGACACGCCCCGCAGTCTGTATCTACCGGATAACGGCAAACTGGAAACCACAGATAACGATGCCATAGATCAGGTTTGTGATTTTTTTCAGCGTAACCTCTTACACTCGTTGTTACATAAACTGGAAAAAAACAGCCTTTATGTATTGCTTGCCGTGCTGTTAACAGTCGCCACGCTCTGGGCGGGGATTGAATGGGGCGTACCGTTTGCCGCCCGTAAAGTCGCGCAAACCATTCCGGATTCGGTCGCTTTCGAAATTGCCCGGCAAAGTCTGTCGACACTGGATGACTGGCTGCTGAAACCCAGCACCTTGCCGAATCAAACTCGCCAGCATATTCGGGCATTATTTAAAAAGTCGCTTAAAAATCAGTCTTCCAGTAATCTGAAACTATACTTCAGAAACAGTCCTGAAATAGGCGCCAATGCCTTTGCCCTGCCCGGTGGCTGGATTATCATGACCGATCAGCTCGTCAAGCTGGCAGAAAACGATCAACAGATTTTAGCGGTTCTGGCCCACGAAACCGGCCATGTCATTAACCGGCACGGCTTGCGATCATTACTGCAAAACTCCATGACCGCACTGTTCATGGCTGGCGCATTAGGCGATTTGACCTCAGTCACCTCATTATCGGTCACCATTCCCACACTGCTGGTACAAAATCGGTATTCGCGTGAATTTGAACGCCAGGCAGACCGCTATGCCATTGACCAGCTAAAACAACAGCAGATACCGCCGCAAGCTTTAACCCGGATTTTGACGCTGCTACATCAAAACAGTCCGGCAGACAGCCAATACAGCTATCTGTCCTCACATCCATCACTGTCTGAACGTGTCAAATTGATTGAATCAGCCCACTAAATCACAG
>CAYLNS010000129.1:0-4646 GCA_964385115.1 uncultured Methylomarinum sp. | reverse complement strand
GCAAAGCTACTTAGTTGTCGTACACTATACAGGCTATAAAAAAGTTTACAATATAGCTAACAATAAATAGATTGTTTTTATTTAGGAAACAATTAAAATATCTGCCTGGCTCTAAATAGCCTGACACCACCCACCTTGAACTTAAGATAACCATGGATAAACTGACCAGCATGAATGTATTTGTCCGCGTTGCCAAAGCTGGCAGTTTTGCCGGGGCTGCGCGTGATTTGGGTATCTCGCGGGCCATGGCGACCAAGCACATCATGTTTCTGGAAAAAGAACTGCACACCCGCCTGTTTAATCGCACTACCCGCAGCCTCAGCCTGACCGAAGCCGGTGAGGATTATCTGGAACGCTGTCAGCAGGTGTTGCTGGATGTGGAAGAAATGGAAGCCGCTATCACCCATTTACAGCACGAGCCACGGGGTATGTTAAAAATCTGTGCGCCACCGGTCATTGGCGCGACCCAAATTGCCCCGGCTCTGATTAATTATATGAAGGAATATCCCAGTCTGACTGTGGATATGACCTTATACGGCGGCCATGCCGACCTGGTGGAAGAAGGCTTTGATATTGGTATCCAGCTCGGCCATATCAGCGACACCAGTTTAATTGCCCGTAAACTGGCCAGCTCTGAGCTGGTCGTCTGTGCCTCACCGGAATATCTGGAACAGTACGGCACACCGGAAGAGCCAGAAGAGCTTGAAGAGCACAGCTGTCTGGTAAACTGGGCGATTGCGCCGCGGGATAAATGGCGCTTCAAAGGCGTTCTGGGCTATCTTGAAATCAAGGTATCCGGCAGGATGCAGGCTAATATGGCTGACCCCATCAGAGTCGCCGCCATCAACGGTATGGGCTTTGTCATGCTGCCCCGCTATATCGTAGGCAGGGATATTGAAAAGGGCAAACTGGTTCCCGTGCTTGAAAAATACAGTCCCGAACCCATGGTCATCCATGCCGTCTATCCGCATCGAAAATACCTGTCGGCAAAAGTGCGGGCATTTATTGATTACATTCAAGGGTGGCTGCCAAAGCAAACCGGAATGATGCCATGACAGTCAAGGACAAATGGGACTCAATTTATCGCAGCTCGCAGACAAAATCTGAAGTCGCCAGTGTTTTACTGAATAACGACTGTTTGCTCCCTAAACAAGGAGTGGCGCTGGATCTGGCTTGTGGAGCAGGCGCCAACGCACTGTTTCTGGCCGAGAAGGGATTAACGGTTCATGCCTGGGATATTTCAAGTGTTGCCCTGAATAAGCTAGGGCAGCAGGCGCAGGAAAAAAACCTCTCCATCCAGCTGAAAAACTGCCATATTACAGCCGATTTACTGCCTGAAAACAGTTTTAATGTCATTGTTGTGAGTCGTTTTCTTGACCGGACGCTATGTCCTGCGATAATGGCAGCTTTAAAAAAACAAGGCCTGCTGTTTTATCAGACCTTTAATATAAACAAATTAAGCTCGCAAGGCCCGACAAATCCTGACTATCTGCTTCAAAAGAACGAATTATTGGACTTGTTCCGGCCGCTTTCAGTTGTCTATTATCAGGAATACGCCCAAATTGGCGATATTCATTACGGCAATCGAGATGAATCCTTATATATCGGGCAAAAAACTACTTAGAACAGACAGATGATAGAAAACCTGACCCCCCGGCAAAGCTGGGAACTTCTCCAGAACAACCCGGATGCCGTTTTAATCGACGTACGCACGGCAATTGAGCATTCTTTTGTCGGCCACCCGCCCAAAGCGGTTCATATTGCCTGGAAGGAATTTCCAGGAATGCAGTTAAACACCCGCTTTATTGACCAGGTAAAACAGACTGTTCCCAACAAACAGACTCCCGTTTTATTGTTGTGCCGGAGCGGGCAACGTTCAGTTGATGCCGCCAAAGCCCTGGAAAAAGAAGGCTACCAGCACCTCATCAATATCCTGGAAGGCTTTGAAGGCCCTCTGGATGAGGAAAAACACCGGAATACGCTGGGCGGCTGGCGTTTCCACGGCCTGCCATGGGAGCAGAGCTAAGACAATCTTAGCCTGCCCACATTTTATAATTTCTCCGAGCCTAATCAGCCTGAAGAAGCTCTTTTTTGCATTTATTAAATTATTAACGTGATAGAAAAACTCAGAAACATTGCCATAATCGCCCACGTTGACCACGGAAAAACCACCCTGGTCGACCAGTTATTACAACAGTCCGGCACCTTCGCCTCGCATGAAAAAGTCGATGAGCGCATCATGGACTCTAATGACCTTGAAAAAGAACGAGGCATTACCATTCTGTCCAAAAACACCGCGATAGACTGGAATGGATACCATATTAATATTGTCGACACCCCGGGACATGCTGATTTTGGCGGAGAAGTGGAGCGGGTTTTATCCATGGTGGACTCGGTTCTGCTGCTGGTTGATGCCGTTGACGGCCCCATGCCGCAAACCCGTTTTGTCACCCAGAAAGCCTTTGCCCTGGGGCTTAAGCCGATTGTTGTCATCAACAAAATCGACCGGCCCGGCGCTCGCCCTGACTGGGTTATTGATCAGACTTTTGACCTGTTCGACAAGCTCGGTGCCACTGATGAACAACTGGACTTTCCGATTGTTTATGCCTCGGCATTAAATGGTTACGCCAGTCTGGACGACACAGTTACCGAAGGCGATATGACCCCGTTATTTGAGACTATCGTCGAGAAAGTCAGCCCGCCTGATGTCGATCAGGACGGCCCTTTCCAGATGCAGGTTATTTCACTGGATTACAACTCTTATGTGGGCGTGATTGGTATTGGCCGTATCAAACGCGGCTCGGTTAAAACCAATATGCCGTTAACCATTATTGATTATGAAGGCAATACCCGCTCCGGACGTATGCTGCAGATTTTTGGCTTTCACGGTCTGGAAAGAGTGGAAGTACCCGAAGCCAGCGCCGGCGATATTATTGCCTTTACCGGTATTGATAAATTAAAGATTTCCGATACCCTGTGTCAGCCTGATGCCGTTGAACCTTTACCGGCATTAACCGTGGATGAGCCGACTGTCAGCATGACTTTCCAAGTCAATAACTCACCATTTGCCGGCCGCGAAGGAAAGTTTGTCACCTCGCGTCAGATCAGAGAGCGACTGGAAAAAGAACTGCAACACAATGTTGCCCTGCGCGTTGAAGATACCGATGATCCCGATAAATTCAAAGTCTCCGGTCGAGGAGAACTGCATTTATCCGTCCTGATTGAGAATATGCGCCGCGAAGGATTCGAACTTGGCGTCTCCCGGCCGGAAGTGATTATCAAGGAAGTCGACGGTGAAAAGCAGGAACCGTTTGAAATGGTCACCATTGAGATTGAAGAAGAACACCAGGGCGCCATCATGGAAAAAATGGGCGATCGCAAAGGTGATTTACTTAATATGGTGCCAGATGGCAAAGGCCGCATTCGTCTGGAATATATGATTCCATCCCGCGGACTGATTGGCTTTCAGACCGAATTTATGACAGCAACTTCCGGTTCCGGCCTGATTTATCATGTGTTTGATCATTACGGCCCGATGAAAACCGGCTCGGTAGGCAACAGACAACGCGGCGTGCTGATTTCCATGGTCAATGGTAAAGCTTTAGCCTACGCCCTGTTTAATCTGCAGGATCGAGGCGATTTGTTTATAGAACACGCTGATGAAGTTTATGAAGGCATGCTGATTGGTATTCACTCCCGCGCAAATGACCTGGTGGTGAACCCGACTAAAGCCAAGCAACTGACCAATATCCGCGCCGCCGGCACCGACGAAAACCTGACCCTGACCCGCATCCAGAAAATGACGCTGGAACAGGCCCTGGAATTTATCGATGACGACGAACTGGTGGAAGTCACCCCCAAATCCATTCGTTTACGCAAAAAACTACTCACCGAAAACGAACGCAAAAGAGCATCACGTGCCAGCGCATAAACCAAGCTAAACCGGCCCCTTACTGGTTTATTTTATGGTTCCCATGGTCCCCCCGTGGGAACAACTCCCAAGACGCTCAGCGTCACTAAAACGCAGAGCGTTTTGTAGAGTGTTCCCACGCCGGAGCGTGGGAGCAAGGGGTTATCCCGGATTTCCATGGTCTCCGTGGGAATCCGTACCAAGCGGGAAAGCAAAGTAAATCTTCGGAGGATTATGGCCTTAATCTTGACGCGTACATCAACTGTACATACAATGCAATCATAATTTACGAATGGGACGCCTACAAGGCCTATAATAACCTGAAGAAGCACGGGGTAGATTTCGCCGATGCCGTTATTTCTCTGGAAGATGAAAATGCATTAACCATTGAAGACAAGGATCACAACGAGCTGAGATTTAAAACGCTAGGAATGGGACCATATTTAAACGTACTATATGTCGTTCATACTGAGGTTGTATCAAATTGTATACGCATCATTTCTGCACGAAAGGCCGATAAAAAAGAGATAAAACAATATTTTCAAGGTTTAAGTCATGAGTGAAGATTTTTCAAAAGGCAAAAGAGGTGCGCTGAATCGCCCCGATCCTAACAAACAACGCATCACAATTCGTCTTGATGCGGATATTATTGAACATTTTAAGGGGTTGGTGCATGCAGCGGGTGGTGGAAACTATCAGACCCTGATAAATGATGCTCTCAGAGAACATATCAAGG
>CAYLNS010000128.1:0-7014 GCA_964385115.1 uncultured Methylomarinum sp. | reverse complement strand
ATTAAATCCCTGATTCTGCTTTGCAATGCTTTAAACACAAAGCGTCCTGTTTTTTGTTCAACAATCAGCCCGTTTTTATCAATAACTATAGACGTCGGGGTCAGTTGAATATTGCCGAAGGCTTTAACGGCTTCTCCTTTTAAATCCAGTACGATGTCGTAAGGGATATTCAATTGCTTTTGCATGGCGACTACATGGCTGGGAATATCGTAGGGCATGTTGATGGCAATGATTTCTAATCTCTGGTCATGAAATTGCTGGTAGAGCCTGATTAAATCCGGGATTTCTTCAACACAGGCGGGGCAGTTGGTGGCCCAGAATATCACCAGAATGACCTGGCCTTTTAATTGCTGAAAATGGATGGTTTTATTGCTAATGGTTTTTACGTTTAAGTCAGGTACAGTTCGGGGTTCACTGTTCCATAACTGAAATGCGCCAGCTGCCAGCAGCAGACTGAGTCCAGTCAGAATAATCTTATTTTTCAGCTTCTTCATGGGCGGGTTGCTTTTTCTCGGGTGGGGTGTAGCTGTCGCATAAGGCCCGGTATAACGGGGTCGGGTTAATCAGTTTGGATGTGCCGGTGGCGATAAAGGCAACGGCCATCAGTGGAATCAATATTTCATTGCTGTTGGTCATTTCCATGACGATGACAAAAGACGTCAGCGGCGACTGCAACATGCCGGAAAAATAGGCGGTGATGGATAATAAAATCATGATTTCAGCAGGCGCAATCGGCAGCCAATGGGCAAGGTTGGCGCCAATCCCCGCGCCGGTTGCAATGGAGGGGACAAAAATACCGCTGGGAATGCCGCTGAAGAATGTCGCGCAGGTCGCCAGCATTTTATACAGTGGAAAAAAAGGGTCGATGGCTTGCTGGCCGGTTAAAATCAGTTTGGCCTGCTGGTAGCCGGTGCCAAAACTGTTGCCGTGTGAATAGAATCCTAAAATTGCAATGATGCCACCGCTGACAAAGGCAATGGTAACGATGGAAAAACCGGTGCGTTTTAACCATTTTCCACCAGTGACAATCATCTTGCTGAACAGACCGCCCATCAGTCCTCCGGCCAGTCCGCAAACCGGGATACAAAGCCAGCTTTTGCCCCAGGGCATGAACAGAACTTTGTCGGAAAAGAAGATATAGCTGTTAAAAAAAGCATAGGCAGTCATGCCGGAAAAGACTATGGCAGTTAACACCAGGGAGCTGACTTTTTCTTCCAGCGCCCGGCCCATTTCTTCAATGGCAAAAATAATCCCGGCCAGAGGCGCGCTGAACATGGCGGCAAAACCGGCGGCGCTGCCTGCCAGAATCAGACCTCTGTCCATATAGTGTTTGGGGAAACGGACGGCTTTACCCAGTGAAATCATCAACGATGCGCCCACATGTGTGGCCGGCCCGCCAAATCCTACCGATGCGCCGGAAAGCAGGCCCATGATTGGCAGCAGCATTTTGGCAAACAGGATTTTCAGGGATAACAATCGGTGTCTTTGTGATAAATCGCCGGTCAGTTCCAGGGCTGTTTTAACCTGGGGAATACCGCTGCGTTCAGAGCCCGGAAAAAAGCGGAAGGTCAGCCACGCGGTAATGCTCAGGCCGACGGGGGCGACAATAAAATTAAAAAAGAAAAACTGTTCGGAAAGTTTGCGGTAGGTTTCTCCGGCCCATTCGCTGAGCAGGGTCATGGCGACGATTAACAAGCCGACAAAAACAGCCCCCAGCCAGAACACCAGCCGTTGTTTCCAGGCTGATAATGATAATAGCGATGATGAATATTCAGCCATAAACAGATATTGATAAGGGATTAAGCGGGTATTTTATCAGACTTTTGGCGAATAAATTTTGGTCACGCAAATAGATAAAGCTGATAAAATAGAAAGAATTACCTTAACTTTTAGTTTTATCATGAAGAAAATACTGATTTCTGACAAATTAGCGGATGATGGCATTAATTATCTGAATGAACAGAGCGATATTCAAATTCATATTCAGACCGGCTTGTCCGAGGATGAATTATGCGAGTTGATTCCTGAGTATGACGCTTTGTTGATTCGTAGCGGCACGACAGTGACAGAAAAAGTGCTGAAGGCCGCCAAAAAACTTAAAGTGGTCGGACGGGCCGGTATAGGTGTCGATAATGTTGATGTGAACGCGGCAACCGAGCAGGGCGTGATTGTCATGAACACGCCGGATGCCAACGCCACAACAACGGCTGAACTGGCCATTGCGCATATGTTTTCATTAAGCCGGAATCTGCCGGAGGCCAATCAGTCTGTCCGGGAAGGTAAATGGGAGCGTTCCAAGTTGACTGGCGCCGAGGTGTCACATAAAACCCTGGCTATTTTGGGATTTGGCACCATCGGCCGGATTGTGGCCCAGCGCGGTAATGGTTTGAGCATGCGGGTCATTGCTTATGATCCGTTTGTCACACCAGAGGTTTTTGAAGAGTATGGCGCGGAACCGGTCAGCCTTGAGGAACTGGTTAAGCAGGCAGACTACCTGACCCTGCATTGTCCGATGATTGAAAAAACCCGCGGGATTATCGGTGCAGAGCAATTGGCGATGATGAAAAAATCCGCCATGCTGATTAACTGTGCCCGCGGCGGATTGGTTGATGAAGCGGCACTGCTGGAAGCGTTGAAGAACGGAGAAATTGCCAAGGCTGCGCTGGATGTCTATGAGCATGAGCCACCTAAGGATTCACCGTTACTGGAACTGGATAATATTAACTTTACGCCGCATCTGGGTGCCTCAACACGTGAGGCGCAGGTTGCTGTCAGTGTGGAAATTGCCCGTCAGGTGGTGACTTATCTGCAAACCGGCGAGGCGGTTAATGCTTTGAATATTCCACGTTTGTCGGCCGATGAATTAAGAAAAGCCCGAAGCTTTATGTCTGTGGCCAATATTCTCGGAAAAATGCTGATTAATCTGGCTGAAAAGCCTATCGAAAAACTGGAAGTTACTACTTGCGGTAAGGCGGCGGAAGTGGAAATCAGACCCATTTCGGTTGAGGCTTTGGTGGGTATTCTGGCTGATCAGTTTTCCACGCCGGTCAACAGTGTCAATGCCGAAAATATTGCCAAGCGTCAAGGCATTTCCCTGGTGGAAACCAAAACAGAAGATGCTGAAGGCTATTTATCCCTGATTAAACTGAAAGCAGTTTGTGATGACGGCGAAACGGTATCGCTGGAAGGAACTGTATTAGGCGCAAGCCTTCCGCGGATTGTTAAAATCGATCAGTTTGAGATTGAAGTGGTGCCCGAGGGTACATTGCTGGTGACCCGCCATGATGACAAGCCGGGGGTTATTTCGGCAATCAGTTCGGTATTGGGAGAATCCAATATCAATATTTCCCGGATGCAGGTGGGAACCGCCAATAATGAACAGCTGGCTGTTGCGGTGATTAGTGTAACCGACGAAATGGATGACAGTCTGGTCAAGGCTGTTTGTCAGATTCCGGCGGTCAAGTCAGTCAAACAAATCAATTTATGAGTTTTAACCAAATCTTTTTTGACTGCGACAGCACGTTAAGCCGGGTTGAAGGTATTGATGAGCTGGGGCGGCGCGCCGGGGTGTTTGAGCGTGTCGCCGATCTGACCAATCAGGCCATGAACGGGGAAATTGCGCTTGAAGAGGTTTATGCCCGTCGGCTGCAATTGATTAAACCTGGACAGGCGGATATTGACTGGCTGGCCAGGCATTATATTGATGAAATGGTTGAGGGAGCCGGAGAGACGATTGCGGAGCTGAAAAAGCATGGCAAGGATGTGCATATTGTCAGCGGCGGTCTGCGGCAGGCTATTTTGCCTATGGCCGAGGTGTTGAATGTGGCGCAAGACCATGTTCATGCGGTGGATATTCAATTTGACCAACAGGGACAATATGCCGGTTTTGATGACAATTCCCCATTAGCCAGAAGCGGCGGTAAAGCGGAAATTTGCAGGCAAATCGTCGCCCATGCGGATACTGCCGTATTGGTAGGCGATGGCAAAACCGACCTGGAAGCAAAACAGGCCGGGGTGACTGTAATCGGTTTCGGCGGAGTGGTTGCCCGGGATGCGGTCAGAGAGCAGGCGGATTATTTTGTTGATGAACCCACTTTAAGGGCTGTTTTAGCGTTTTTAATTTAATTAAGAGAGAGATACATGGCAGGACATAGTAAATGGGCAAATATCAAGCACCGTAAGGGTGCTCAGGATGCAAAACGCGGTAAAATTTTTACCAAGCTGATTCGTGAAATTACCGTTGCGGCCAAGGCAGGTGGCGATCCGGCCAATAATCCTGCATTGCGTTCAGCGATTGATAAGGCGCTAGGCGCCAATATGAAAAAAGACACCATCGAAAACACCATTAAAAAGGCGACGGGCGCCATGGATGGAGTCAATTATGAAGAAGTTCGTTATGAAGGCTATGGGCCGGGCGGAACGGCGGTGATGGTTGATTGTCTGACCGATAACCGCAATCGCACTGTGGCCGAAGTGCGGCATGCCTTTTCCAAAGCCGGCGGTAATCTGGGAACCGATGGTTCGGTTGCCTATATGTTTAAAAAGGTCGGGATTATCAGTTATCCTGCATCGGCTGATGAAGATGCCATTATGGAAGCGGCTTTGGAAGCCGGTGCTGAAGATATTGTGACGAATGATGATGGCTCTGTTGATGTGTTTACCGCACCCGAGGATTATCTGAATGTCAAGGAAGCTATGGTCGCCGCAGGGCTTGAACCTGAAAACAGCGAGCTGACCATGCATGCGGAAAACAAGACCGACCTGGATCAGGCCACGGCTGAAAAAATGTTGCGGCTGATTGAGCGGCTGGAAGATCTGGACGATGTTCAGGAAGTTTATTCCAATGCCGATATCAGTGATGAAATCATGGAAAAACTCAGTGCGGAATAAGAGATTTTTATAATTTGAGCAGAATATTAGGCATTGACCCCGGTTCAAGAATTACCGGATATGGCATTATCGAAACTCTGCCGCAGGGAAGCCGCTATATTGCCAGTGGCAGTATCAAAATCAAGGCGGACAGCTTTCCTGAACGCCTGAAACAGATTTTTGATGGGATTAGCGAAATTATCGCCCTGTATCAACCGAATCAGATGGCGATTGAGCAGGTGTTTATGCATAAAAATGCGGATTCAGCACTTAAACTGGGACAGGCGAGGGGGGCGGCTATTTGTGCCAGCCTGAATTGTGGTCTGCCGGTTCATGAGTATGCAGCCAGACAGATTAAACAGGCGCTGGTGGGCAAAGGCAATGCCGATAAGGCCCAGGTTCAGCATATGGTTAAAATTCTGCTGAATATACAGGGTGTGATGCAGGTGGATGCCGGTGATGCATTGGGAATCTGTCTGTGTCACTGTCATCATCAGGAAACTGAAAAACGCCTGGCCAAAGGACGATTATGATTGGTTTTTTACGAGGTAAATTGCTGGCTAAAAAACCGCCACAATTATTACTGGATGTACAGGGCGTCGGCTATGAAGTGGAAGCGCCGATGACAACCTTTTACGAGCTTCCAGCCATAGGCGAAGCCGTCAGTTTATACACCCATCTGGTCGTCAGGGATGATGCGCATATTCTGTTTGGCTTTTATCAGGAAGCCGAGCGGACAATGTTCAGAACCTTGATTAAAGTCAATGGAGTCGGTCCCAAGCTTGCGCTGACCATTCTGTCAGGTCAAAGCGCAAGTGAATTTCAGCGTTGTATAGAAGACAGTGATACGCAGGCATTGGTGCGTTTACCCGGTGTCGGTAAAAAAACGGCTGAACGGTTGGTGATTGAAATGCGTGATCGCTTGCCGGCATTAAGTGAAATCTCAGAGACAGCGATTACACTGTCACCCGGTCAGCAAAACACAACGGCCGGTAACCCGAAACAGGAAGCGATTACCGCCTTGTGTTCACTGGGTTATAAAGCGGTCGAGGCCAGTAAAATGGTGCAGAATATTTCAGGCAATGAGCTGGGTTGTGAAGAGATTATCCGGCTGGCCTTGCAGGGGACGATTAAAAAATGATTGAAAATGATCGTCTGATAAGCGCCCAGGCAGGCATGGATGAAGAACGCCAGGACCGGGCGATTCGTCCCAGACGATTGCAGGATTATGTCGGCCAGCAGGAGCTGCGCCAGCAAATGGAGATTTTTATCCATGCCGCTGTTGCCAGAAATGAAGCCCTGGATCATGTGCTGATTTTTGGCCCCCCCGGATTGGGTAAAACCACGCTGGCCAATATTATTGCCACGGAAATGGGCGTTAATATCCGCCAGACATCCGGCCCGGTTCTGGATAAAGCCGGTGATCTGGCGGCATTGCTGACTAATCTTGAAAGTCATGATGTGTTGTTTATCGATGAAATTCATCGCTTGAGCCCTGCGGTTGAAGAAGTTCTGTATCCGGCTATGGAAGATTATCAAATTGACATCATGATTGGTGAAGGGCCTGCCGCCCGCTCCATTAAACTGGATTTGCCGCCGTTTACCCTGATTGGCGCAACCACGCGAGCAGGACTGCTGACTTCACCGCTGCGTGATCGCTTTGGAATTGTCCAGCGGCTGGAATTTTACAGTGTCGATGAATTGACGCAGATTGTCATGCGTTCGGCCAGTCTGTTGGGAATGGTGATTGATGAAAACGGTGCGCGGGAAATAGCCGGACGGTCTCGAGGGACGCCCCGGATTGCCAATCGTCTGTTACGGCGAGTCAGAGATTACGCCGAGGTCAAGGGTGATGGCAGCGTCAGCCGGGAAATTTCCAGTCTGGCGTTGAAAATGCTTAAAATTGATGACAACGGTTTCGATTCGCTGGACAGAAAACTGTTGCTGACCATGATTGAACATTTTGAAGGCGGGCCGGTCGGATTGGATACACTGGCTGCGGCAATCAGTGAGGAAAGGGGCACTATTGAAGATGTTCTGGAGCCTTTTTTATTGCAGCAGGGATTTATTATGCGCACCCCCAGAGGCCGGGTGGTGACGCAGAAAGCCTATTTACATTTTGGCCTCAAGCCTGCTGAGGCAATG
>CAYLNS010000127.1:3556-7063 GCA_964385115.1 uncultured Methylomarinum sp. | reverse complement strand
TGCACAGACGGATAAAAATTTTGAATGGATTGTTGCAGATGGTAATTCTACCGATGGTACAAAAGAAATTCTGGAAAATATTACTGATCTGAATTTAATTGTTGATTCAGCGCCTGATTTTGGGATATATGATGCCTTGAATCGAGCTATCAGCCGAAGCAATAATGATTATTATCTGGTGTTGGGTGCTGATGATATCTTATATCCAGATGCGGTATCATCCTTTCGGAAGCTCATCAAATCTACTAATGCTGACATGATTACGGCCAGGGTATGTGCTGATAATATTATTCAGTCAACGCGCAGGGCGTGGCCGTGGCTTTATGGTCAATTTTCTTATGTTTCATGCCATGCTGTCGGGACTTTAATCAATAAGCATTTGCATGAACAATATGGTATGTATTCAGCAAAGTTTCCAATCGCAGCGGATCAGCTGTTTTTACTTAAGGCTGGTGATGGTGGGGCTAATATTGTCAGAGCTGACTTTGTGGCCGGTGAATTTGCGACAGACGGGGTAAGTGGCAGTGATGTCTTAGGTGCGCTTACTGAGGGGTTACGGGTTCAAATTTTGACTGGTCGTAATCGTTTTGTACAGCTAATAATCTTTTTTTTAAGAGTTATTAAAAATTACCGAAAAATCTGAATGACCCCGTCAATATCTGTTGTTATTCCGCTTTATAATAAAGCACCCCATATTCAGAAGACATTGAGAAGTGTTCTTTCCCAAACAGTATTGCCTGCTGAAATTATTGTGGTTGATGATGGTTCTACAGATAATGGTTCGGAAATTGTAAAGAGCATTAAACACCCTTTAATAAAATTGATTAAACAGCCCAATAAAGGCGTAAGTGCTGCCAGGAATAAAGGTGTTGAGTTATCAAAAGGGCAATATATTGCTTTTTTGGATGCTGATGACTATTGGTATGAAAATCATCTGAGTGTCTTAACTGAATTGATAAATTTATATCCTGGCGCTGGTGTGTTGAGTTCCTTGCATGAAATAAAGCATGCTGAACAAATCATAAAACCGAAGTCGGTGTATCCAGTTGGGTTTATGGGGGAAGTTGATGACTTTTTTCAAAGATTTTCTGCTGGCTTGTCACTGATTAATTCCAGTACTGCATGTGTTAAAAAAGATGTTTTGATAATGGTTGGTGGATTCCCGGTTGGTGTCAAACGGGGTGAAGATCTGATGGTTTGGATAAAAATTGCAAATCATTTTAAAATGGCTCATGCGGCTATTACTACGGTTGTTTATAATCGTGATGCAGTGAATCGTAGTGTTAAAATCAGGACGAATGAGGCACCGGGATCGTTACAGCTGCTTGCGGAAATGCTTCAGAATGACAAAAACAGATTTTCTTCCATTCAAAAACTATTTGCCTGTATCGCTTTTTATACCTGTGCAGGAATGAGAGAAGAGGGCGATGATAGCGGCGTTAAAAGTATTCTTGCTCTTGTAAAACAATTAAGAATGTATCGGTTATTTTTGAAGATATCGGTATTATTGATTACTCCACCCTCCATGCTTACATATGCCCGAAAATGGCGGCATTGAGTTTAACAATTATTTCTTACAGGGATTGATATGTGTGGCGTAGTCGGTGTTTGGAATATTCATGGCAGTCAGGAGCCTTTGTTAAAGGCTATGACGCAAAAACTCCAGCACCGTGGTCCTGATGACAGTGGTATCTGGCTGGAACAGGACTCCGGCATTGCTTTAGGACATCAGCGCCTTGCCATTCAGGATTTATCCCCCTTGGGTCATCAGCCGATGCATTCAGTTTCCGGGCGTTATGTTATTGTCTTTAATGGCGAAATTTATAATTTCAAGGCAATACAGGCTGAGCTTGAAAAATCAGGCATTGTTTTTAAGGGACATTCAGATACTGAAGTCATGCTGGCTGCGATTGAAGCCTGGGGACTGGTATCTGCATTAAAGCGTTTTGCCGGGATGTTTGCATTTGCCCTATGGGACAGGCAAAAAAAGGTTTTGACTTTGGCTCGCGACAGACTGGGCGAAAAGCCGCTTTATTATGGCTGGCAGAAAAACAGTTTTTTATTTGCTTCTGAATTAAAAGCGCTGCGCGTGCATCCTGACTGGGTGGGTGAGATTAACCGGGATGCGCTGACTTTGTATATGCGCCATAACTATATTCCTTCGCCCTATTCAATATATAAAGGGATTTTTAAACTAACACCCGGTACTTTTCTTCAATTATCGCATTCGCAGCTACAGACTTTGCAAACACCGGAGCCGGTGCCATATTGGCAGGCGAAAGAGGTTGCTGAATATGGCGTTAATAATCCCTGGCAGTTATCAGATGATGAGGCTGTTGCGAAGCTTGATGATTTGCTTCGTCAGACTATTCAGGAAAAAATGATTTCAGATGTCCCTTTAGGCGCCTTTTTGTCTGGGGGTATCGATTCTTCGGCAGTGGTTGCCATTATGCAGCAGCAGTCTGCACAGCAGGTCAAAACCTTTTCGATTGGTTTTCATGAACAGGGATACAATGAGGCGGAACATGCCAAGGCTGTTGCCCGGCATCTAGGTACTGACCATACAGAAATGTATGTGACCTCCAGACAGGCGATGGATGTGATTCCCCGACTGCCAGATCTGTATGACGAGCCTTTTTCTGATTCTTCACAGATACCGACATTTCTGGTTTCGGAAATGACCCGGCAGCATGTTACGGTTGCTTTGTCCGGGGATGGGGGGGATGAATTATTTGCCGGGTATAATCGATATTTTTTAGGCCAGTCTCTTTGGAATAAACTTTCTGTCGTACCCAAAGGAATGCGATCATTTGTGGCCTCTGCATTAACCTCAGTGAGCCCGCAACGCTGGGATAAATTGGCAGGTGCATTAGGAGGAATGGTTCCGGCATTACAGGGGCGAACGGGCGATAAGCTCCATAAGCTGGCCGATATTCTGGCGGTTGAGTCGCCGGAAGCGATGTATCGTCAATTAGTATCGCATTGGCAAAACCCTGAATCTGTTGTGCCAGGTGGCCATGAACCCCCTACCGTATTAACAGACCGTAGCCATTGGGCAAAGCTGGATGATTTTACCCAGCGTATGCAATATCTGGATGCTGTCAGTTATTTGCCGGATGATATTCTGGTTAAAGTGGATCGGGCGGCAATGGGTGTCAGTCTGGAAACGCGCGTGCCTTTTTTAGATCACCGTCTGTTTGAATTTGCCTGGCATATTCCCATGCATCAAAAAATCAGACAAGGTCAGGGGAAATGGATTTTACGCCAGTTGCTTTATCAATATGTTCCGCAAAAAATGATTGACCGGCCAAAGATGGGATTCGGAATTCCTATAGATAGCTGGCTGAGAGGGCCGTTACGAGAGTGGGCTGAAGACCTTTTGGATAAGAAAAGTATGCAGGAACAAGGTTTTTTTGAGGTTAATGAGATTCATCAAAAATGGTCGGAACATTTGTCGGGTAAGAGAAACTGGCAATATTTATTGTGGGATGTGTTGATGTTTCAAGC
>CAYLNS010000127.1:1742-3456 GCA_964385115.1 uncultured Methylomarinum sp. | reverse complement strand
TGTCGGGTAAGAGAAACTGGCAATATTTATTGTGGGATGTGTTGATGTTTCAAGCCTGGATAAGGAATATCAACAGATGAGGCAGAGGTTTTTGAGGCATTTTTTACCTTACAAAGAGATTTTTGTTATCAGTGTCTCGCTGGTATTGCTGGTGACGGCGTGTTGGATGGTCGGTGTACAGAATATTTTGATGCGGCTGAACAGCTTCCCTGTGTGGGCGATTCTGACTATTGTGCTTTTACAAGCAATAAATCTGTTTGTCGTATCATTCCGGTTTTGGCGAATGCTTTATCACTTTGGTGTACGCTTGCCATGGGCTATTGCCTCACGTGCCAGTATTTCCGGTCATGTGGCGGCGCTATTTATGATCTCGTTATTCGGGCAAGTGGTGGGCAGGCAGGCGGTATTGCGGGCTCATGGCGTTTCTCCGTTAGTTATCTCCGGTCTGGCCAGTTATGAACGGATGGTTTTATTTTTAGTGAGTGGCGTTTCCTGTTTACTCGGTATGGTCTGGATTTTTGGGCAACAATATTTATCAGAATTAGTTACAAAATGGTCGGTTACCAGTCTTTGTATCGCACTGTTTTTAAGTTTTTTACTCAGTTTTTTATTGGGTCGTTCAAAATTTGAACAAACCTTACGTGAAAAAATATGTTCCTGGAATAATATTTTCCATTTTATAGAGGTTATTGTTATCAGTCTGTTGGGGTTTGCTTTAATGCTGGGTTGTTATGTGATTGCCATGATGCCCTATTTAGCTGCTCATGATTTAACCGACTTGTTTGCTGCCGCTGCAATCATAAGTTTTGCCGCCACCTTACCCATAACGGTGAATGGCTGGGGTGTTCGGGAAATTGCCGCTGTTTTTGTGCTGGAACAACTGGGTGTTTCTAAAGCAGATGCATTGATTGTTTCTGTGGCGGTAGGTGCTTTTTCAATGTTGGTGATTGCCAGCGCCATTCCTTTTTCGATTCGCCATTTGACCTATAAAGCTACTTCTGAGTCAGAAAAACAATCCATCAGGCCGGTTCTTGATATGGAAAAAATTGTGAGTTGGTGCCTGGGAATGTTGTGTGCTGTTCTGGTTTTGTTTCAGGTTCATCTGGAACTTGAAAGTGGCTTGATTAACCTTAATCTGGCAGACCCTTTTGCAATTTTGGCATTAACGTCAAGTCTGTTGATACTGATTGTAAGTAGAAAGCTGCCTCTGTGGCGTAGTCGGTATTTTAATTCAGGCCTGCTGGCCATAACGGTGCTGTTGATTTTTGGTTTTTTAAAAGGCTGGATGGTTATTGGTGTTACCCAGTGGGCTTTGGTAGGGCGCTTAATGGGGTGGCTGGTTTTATTGGGATATTTATCCGCAGGATATTTGCTGGTGGCTTATTCTGCCGCACATGGACGAAGACGTTTTTTTGAAACAATGGCGAGTACCATGATAGTCATTGTGATAGTGAGCTTATGTTATCGATTATTGGTTTTATGGGGCTGGGTTGATGGATATATCACTTATAATTTTGAGGGTTTTTCTGGCAACCGGAATGCATTTGCTCTGCAATTACTGATTGTTATCAGCATGATGCTTGCTTATTCAAAAGTTTATCTAAAAGCAGTTCTATATAACCCTGGAATATCATATCGTTTACTGTTAAGTCTGGCTGTTTTACTGGTTGCGCTGGTCTGGACCGGGTCAAGAGCGGGATTGATTACTGGAGGA
>CAYLNS010000127.1:0-1642 GCA_964385115.1 uncultured Methylomarinum sp. | reverse complement strand
TGACTTTTGTACATGCTTTTGAATTATGGAGACAATCTCCATTGACTGGAGTGGGGCTAGGCGTATTTATTGCCAAGAGTACTGCCTGGCTGGGGCATCCACAAGTTATTCATAGCACTCCTTTATGGTTGTTAGCTGAGTTGGGTTTGGTAGGGTTTGTGGTTATTTGCAGTATTTTCTTTGTATTAGCTCGAAATGCTTGGAAACAATGGTCAAAATCCTTGCCCGATAGAATTTTATTCATGGTTTTAGCCGTTGTTGCCTTATTTAGTCAGGTGCATGAGATTTTTTATCAACGGATTTTCTGGCTGGTATTAGGGGTATTGCTTGCCAGGCCGATTCTTGAAAGAGGCAAGGTGTAGTGGGGGAAGGCACTAAAAAACTACTTTTTTTTGTGACGGAAGATTGGTATTTCTGTTCTCACCGGATGGCTCTGGCAGTGGCGGCAAAACAATCCGGCGATTATGATGTGACTGTTGTCACCCGGGTTAATCAGCATGCTGATAAGATATTGGAGCAGGGTTTTAAACTGATTCCTTTGGACATTGACAGGGGAGGGGTCAATCCTTTTCAGGAGTTTAAAACGCTTGTTTCGCTTTGGCGGATTTATCGGCAGGTACAGCCTGATATTATCCATCATATTGCTTTAAAGCCTGTGTTATATGGTGGATTGATAACTCTCTTTAATCGAAAAATCAAAGTGGTTAATCTGGTTGCTGGTTTGGGGGCTATTTTTTCGTCACAAAAAACAAAAGCCAGGCTGCTCAGGCCTTGGGTCAAACAGTTGTTGCGGGTTTTATTTAATCGACCGCTTACAAAAGTTATTGTACAAAATTCCGATGACAGACAGTTGTTGATTAATCAGCTTAAGCTGGCAGCGGATAAAATTGCCCTGATTCAGGGGTCGGGGGTAGATATTCAGCAGTTTTGTGTGAAACTCGAGCCTTGCGGAATTGTGTCCGTTGCATTGGTATCTCGTTTGTTATGGGACAAAGGGATTGCTGAATTTGTTGATGCGGTGAAAATTTTAAAACAGAAAGGGCTTGAGTTTAACGCTCTGTTGGTGGGGTCGCCTGATAATGAAAATATGGCTTCGGTGAGCCAGTCCCAGTTGGATGACTGGCAGGCTGAAGGTGTTATTCAATGCCTTGGATATGTCAGCGATATAGCAAAATTCTGGCAGGAAAACCATCTTGCCGTTTTACCTTCTTACCGGGAAGGGCTGCCCCGTAGTTTGCTGGAGGCAGCAGCCAGTGGGCGGGCAATTATAACTACCGATACTGCAGGGTGTAATGCGGTTGTCGAAGATGGTGTGAATGGTATTTTGGTGCCTGTTAAGGATACTCAGGCATTGGCTGATGCAATTGAAACGCTGATTATAAATCCGGAGTTACGTGTAAAAATGGGGCTGGAGGGTAGAAAAAGAGTTGAGGAATATTTTTCTGATGAAATTGTTATTGTCCAAACTCTGGATGTTTATCGGCAAATTTGGTGAGTTGGTGTTACAGCTGGGCTGGAAGGGCTGTTGTGAGTCAATGCCGCTTATTATGGGTGTTAGCTTTTGGTTGTAGATTTTTTACTTTATCATTTCAGTATGATGAACCATTATCAGGTAGAATAAGTCCCATCAAAACTTACAGTA
>CAYLNS010000126.1:0-7250 GCA_964385115.1 uncultured Methylomarinum sp. | reverse complement strand
ATAACTCTGTGCGCTCTGTGGTCTCTGTGTCGATAAAAGGCAGAGATCAGAGATGTCGTGGATCATGGAAATGAAATTAAAGAGCCGCCGCGTAACATCAGTTAATAAACAGGTAACAACAAATAAAGTGCAAAAAATGGAACGATATGTGCATGGTATCGGGTAAGTGACGACTTTTTGTCTGTCGGGATTGTTTAAGGGGTTAGAAAAATGTCGGATATCAATGTCAATCAGGTGTTGGCGCAAATGCGCGCAATGTCTGCGGAAGCGACCGGAAAAACAGAAAAAATCGAAGGTCAGGAAGATTTTTCCTCCGTGTTAAAGCAGTCAATCGATGCTGTCAATGATACCCAGAAAACGGCTGGAAAATTAGCCAAAGAATTTGAAATCGGAGAATCAGATGTCAGTCTGGCGGAAGTCATGATTGCCTCCCAAAAAGCCAGTGTATCTTTTCAGGCGATGGTACAGGTCAGAAACAAACTGGTTGAAGCCTATAAAGATGTCATGAACATGCCGATGTGATGGCCTGAGTAATGAGTGAGCAAGAAGCAAATACAACCATGGAACTGGACGCCGGAACGCAACTGGCAACGACTGAGGACAATAGCGAACAAACCGGGCATCCGGCGCTGAAGGCGCTGGCAGACCTGACGATTACCCGGCAGGTTGGGCTGATGCTGGGCCTGGCGCTCAGTGTGGCCATTGGCGTGGCGGTCGTTTTGTGGTCACAGTCGCCCAGTTATGATTTGCTGTTTACCAACATTGCCGAGCAGGATTCCGCCGAAATCATCGACAGTCTGCGGCGCATGGGAATTGAATATCAAATAGACAGCGGTTCCGGGGCCATTATGGTGCCGGCTGGCAAGGCGCGAGAAATCAAGCTGAAACTGGCTGCGGAAGGCTTGCCACGAAGCACCAGCACCGGCTATGAATTGCTGGATCAGGATACCGGTTTTGGAACCAGTAAAAATATCGAACTGATGCGTTTCCAGCGGGCGTTGGAAGGTGAGATTGCCCGCACCATCATGACCATTCAGAATGTCAAATCCGCACGGGTGTTGCTGGCCCTGCCCAAACAATCCGTTTTTGTCCGGCAACGTAAAAAGCCCAGTGCGTCAGTGGTATTGGTATTGTATCCGGGCCGAACGCTGGAAAAACAGCAGGTTGAGGCCATTGTGCATCTGGTTGCCTCCAGTGTGCCGATGCTGGAAGCCGGACAGGTGACCATTGTTGATCAGAAAGGCCGTTTGCTGAACAGTAAAAACTCGACAGAAGGCATGTATTTAACCTCGAAACAATATGAATACAAACGCGATGTCGAGCAGCATTTAATGCAGAGTATTGAAAATATCCTGATTCCGGTCGTCGGCCGAGAAGGTTTGCAGACTCAGGTGTCGGCCGACGTGGATTTTACCGTTACGGAAAAAACCCAGGAAATGTTCAATCCGGACTTGCCGGCCGTCAGAAGTGAACAGACCCAGGAAGAGGAAACCTCCTCATCGGCTGTACAAGGTGTGCCGGGCGCTCTGTCGAATCAGCCGCCGCCAACAGGTGTTGCGCCAGAAGTAGCCAGTGGTGCTGAGGCTCAATCACAGTCAAAATCCCCGACATCCATACGCAAAAGCGCCACCCGGAATTTTGAACTGGATAAAACCATTGTTCATACCCGCCTGGCAACCGGCGCATTAAAGCGATTATCCATTGCCGTTGTGGTGGATAATAAAAAAATACCGACTGAAGAAGGAGGCTTTGTCAGTCAACCTTATTCCCAGGAAGATTTGAATCAGTTATCCAACCTGGTTAAACAGGCGGTTGGTTTTGATGCCAGTCGTGGGGACCAGGTTACAGTGACTAATGTGGCTTTCAGGGACAATGCTATCGAGCCGTTACCGGAACAGCCCGTTTGGGAACAACCGTGGTTTGCAGATGCCATGAAGCAGCTGGCAGCAGTGGCGGTGGTTCTGTTCCTGGTGTTGGGTGTATTGCGGCCGGTTATGCGTGGTCTGGTAGCCCGGCATGAGGATGAAGCATTGGCAGCGGAACTGGCCAGGGTTCGTGAAGAGGCTGAGAAAATCGGCGGTGTCGTCAAATTTGATGAAAGCGGAAAACCGGTTGCCGTGCCGGTGGATGAAATCAACGAAGGCGATGACTTGGCGCTGGCTTCCGGAACAGAAGATTTACTATTGCTGGAAGCACCGCAAAGTTATGAAAAACGTCTGGAATATGTGCAGAAATTAATTGATGAAGATCCACTTCTGGTTTCAGAAGTCTTGAAAGGGTGGTTGAAAGATAATGGCTGAGGAAGCAGGAACCGAGCTTGAAGAATTAGGCCGTCAGGAACAGGCCGCTTTATTACTGCTGGCGGTTGGTCAGGACAGGGCGGCAAGCGTTTTAAAACATATGGGGCCCAAAGAAGTGCAAATTGTGGGCGCAACCATGGCGACGCTCGGGCAAATAAAACCCGAAATGGTTGACAAGGTGCTGGAAGATTTTATTACCCAGATTAAAGGTGAAACCGGTCTGGGTGTGAACTCTGATGAATACATCAAAAACATGCTGACCGATGCGCTGGGCGCTGACAAAGCGGGCAGTATTATCGACCGGATTCTGCTGGGGGCAAACAGCAAGGGTATTGAGCAGTTGAAATGGATGGACTCCCGATCAATTGCCGACCTGATTCGACTTGAACATCCACAGATTATTGCCATTATTTTATCATTACTGGATGCTGACCAGTCGGCCGAGGTTTTATCCATGTTACCGGAAAACATGCGCTCGGATATTTTAATGCGAATTGCCACATTGGAAGGCGTACAGCCTGCAGCCCTGAAAGAACTGGATGAAATGATGGAAAAACAACTGACCGGAAGCGACAGCGTCAAATCTTCAGTGGTTGGTGGTGTCGATGCTGCGGCAAATATTCTGAACTTTATTGATGGTGCAATCAGTGAAGAACTGATGGACGCCATCAATGAAAATGATCCAGAACTGGGACAGGAAATTCAGGAAAAAATGTTTGTCTTTGAAGATCTGGCATCCGTTGATGACCGGGGTATTCAAACGCTGCTGCGGGAAGTATCAACCGATCAGTTGCTGTTGGCCTTACGGGGCGTGGATGAAGCGCTTAAAGAAAAAATATTCAGCAATATGTCCAAACGGGCGGCTGAAATGTTGCGCGATGATTTGGAAGCCTCGCCACCGGTTAAATTAAGTGAAGTGGAAGCGGCACAAAAAGATATTCTGGCCATTGCCAAGAAGCTGGCTGATGCTGGAGAAATCATGTTAGGCAGCGGTGGAGGCGATGAGCTTGTCTAAATTCTCGAGATTTTCCGGAGAAGAGTTGGAACTGATTGATTCCTGGAATAATTTTGAGAATTTTTCAGATAAGGATGATTCAGGACAAGATAACAAGACCCAGCTGCTGACAGTTGAAGAAATTGAAGCAATGCAGCAGCAGGCATATCAGGAGGCGTTTGAGCAAGGACGACAGGAAGGTTTTAAACAGGGGCAGGAAGAGGGGTTCAAGCAAGGCAAGGAAGCGGGCTTTAAACAGGGGTTCGAGGAAGGCGCAAAAAAAGGCTATGACGAAAATCTCCATTTGCTGAAACAACAGGTCAGTGAGTTTGTCGCCTTGATGGAATCATTAAGCGAACCGTTTAAACAACTGGATGAAACCGTGGAAAAAGAACTGGTGAATCTGTCCATCGGCATTGCCAGTCAATTATTACGTCGGGAGCTAAAGATAGATGCCGGTCAGGTGGTTGCGGTAGTCCGAGAAGCGGTGAACGCTTTGCCGGTTGCCTCACAAAAAATCATGCTTAAACTGCATCCGGAAGATGCCGAGCTGGTCAGAAAAGCCCTGAAACTGGAAGAAATGTCGCCCTCCTGGGTGATTGAGGAAGACCCGCTGCTGACCCGGGGCGGCTGTATTGTTGAAACCGGTGTGTCGCATGTCGATGCCACGGTGGAAAACCGTCTGGCGGCCATCGTCACCAAAATACTGGGCGGTGAGCGTCAGGAAGATCGTTTGGCATGATACCCGAGGCGAATCGCACAGAACACTGGTTAAAGCGACTGGAACCGTATCGAGAAAGACTGGCCGACCCGCCTGAGTTAATCGTTGAAGGACGATTATCCCGCATGGTGGGACTGACGCTGGAAGCGGAAGGTTGCCGGGCACCGATTGGGTCGCTCTGTCAGATTGAATCAAAAGATGGCAGCCGCATTGGGGCGGAAGTGGTCGGTTTTGCGGCCGGGCGTATATTTTTAATGCCCACCGGCAGCACACACGGGCTGGAACCCGGCTGCCGGGTGATTCCATTGGGCACTAACAGTCTGGCTAATGTGGGCTTTAAGTTATTGGGACGGGTTTTAAATGGTGCCGGCCAGGCCCTGGATGAAAAAGGGCCGTTGCAGACAGATGACAAAGTCCCCTTGTCCGGCAAGACTATCAATCCGTTATCCAGAAAGCCGATACGAGAGCCTCTGGATGTAGGCGTCAGGAGCATTAATGCCTTGTTCAGTGTCGGGCGTGGCCAGCGGATGGGCCTGTTTGCCGGTACCGGGGTGGGTAAAAGTGTGCTGTTGGGCATGATGACCCGTTTTACCACGGCCGATGTGGTTGTGGTCGGGCTGATTGGTGAAAGAGGGCGCGAGGTCAATGAATTTGTGCTTAAAATTCTCGGTGAGGAAGGATTGAAAAGAGCGGTAGTCGTCGCTTCGCCGGCAGATGACTCGCCGTTGATGCGCGTGCATGGTGCATTACTGGCTACCAGCATAGCGGAGTATTTTCGTGATCAGGGCCTGGATGTTTTGTTGTTAATGGATTCATTGACCCGCTATGCCCAGGCCTATCGCGAAATTGCTCTGGCTATCGACGAGCCGCCCGCGACCAAGGGATATCCGCCTTCCGTATTTGCTAAGCTGCCGCAACTGGTAGAACGCGCCGGAAATGGTGATGCCGGGGGCGGCTCTATTACAGCGTTTTATACGGTGCTGGCGGAAGGAGATGATACCAATGACCCGATTGCCGATGCTGCGCGCGGGGTGCTGGATGGACATATTGTTTTGTCCAGGGATTTGGCGGAGTCCGGACACTTCCCCGCCATTGATATAGAAGCCTCCATCAGCCGAGTCATGGCAGATATTGTGGAAAAAGAACACCAGCAACTGGCCAGAGAATTACGAAAAATCTATTCGACTTATCAGCAGAATAAAGACCTGATTAGTGTCGGCGCATATCAGGCAGGTTCAGATCCCAGAATTGATTTGGCGATTGCCGTCCATCATCAGATTATGGCCTTTTTGCAACAGGATATGGATGAGGTGGTCGATTTTAATCGCAGTATTGAGGAATTGACCGCGCTTATCAAACCGCTAATTCAGGAGTCCGTCAGAAATGCGTAAATCAGCAAGAATGAAAGGCATCAGCCAGATTTATCAACAACAGGAAAAACAAGCGCTGGAAGCACTGGGGCGATGCCAGACAGAGCAGCAAAAACAGCTTGAGCAATTACAAAATCTGATGGATTATCGCCAGGAATACCAGCAGCAGTGTCAGCCGGAAAGCCAGGAAGCGGTATCCTTGTCCAAACTGCTCGAATTCAGGTCGTTTATTCATAAACTGGATAAGGCAATTGCCGACCAGCAGGCTCTGATTCAGGAAAAAGACAAAGAACTGGAAGGCTGTCGTCAAAACTGGCTGAAAAAACATCAAAAAACAGAAAGCCTTGATAAGCTGACCGATAAAGCCTTGATAGAAGAGCTTAAAATCGAACAAAAACGGGAACAGGCCGAGCAGGATAGTCGTTCATCCCGAAACGGAAGAAGTAACGGCATGGAAAATGCTTAATAGTCATTAAGTTATTGGGAGAATACTATGAATATTCAATCATCCGATTTGATTTCCCTGTTTTCAGGATTCGACGGCCTGGATAATATCCAGCAGACATTGCAGACAGACGGCGTCCTGCCGGAAGAGTTTGCACAAACCTTATTGGCTCAACTGCAACAAATACAGGCGGGCGGCGAATTGCCGGAACAGATGGCTGACCCGGCATCAGCAGGGCAGGATATTGCCAGATTAAGCGGAATGCCTTTGCCGGAAACCAGTCCGCTAGCGCAAATTGATTTGCAACAGACACTGGATAAATTGTCGCAGGTATTGAGCAAGCTGGAAACCGACAAAGAAAAACAGTCCGATAACGAACTCATTAATGGCGAGTTGACCGATGAGCTTCAGAACCTGATTCCCCAGGTGACTACGCCGGTTATTCAGCAGGCGGAAAATTTAGCCGAAAAAACCGGCCGCCTGGAAGATGAAATCAAAAGCGTGTTAACAAAATTATCAGCGCCCCCGGAGCCGCAAATATCCGCATTGCCCAAGACAGAATCAGAGCCTGAGCAGCTTTTACAGGATACAAAACCGGCATCCGCGATTGATAATAAAATGGTTCCTCTGGATATCGAGTCCAAAAAAGACCGGGCTGAATTTTTAAACCAGTTTAACCCCGAAACCAAAAACAATGATCTTAAGGCCCAGGAAGCCGCCAAGCTGACAGATAGCGATGAGTTGATGCAGAATGATAAAACAATCGCTGCGGATAAAGGACAGGCTGACAGTGGATTTAATGAGAAAAATGATAAAACGCCTGAAAAAATGGCCGATCAGCTGGCCGCATTAAACCGCAGTTTTACGCAACAGGCAAAAATAGAAATACCCACTGTGGCGCGGCCAGTCACCCATCCACAATGGGGGCAGGAGTTTTCCGACAAAGTCGTATGGATGCTCAAACAAAACACACCTTCCGCCGAACTCAATCTTAATCCGCGTAACTTAGGCCCCGTGACTGTCAGAATTGATGTCACACAAGATCAGACCAATATCAGCTTTCATACTCACCACGGTGCCGTTAAAGATGCCATCGAAGCCGCCCTGCCACGTCTGAAAGAAATGCTCAATACCCAGCAACTGAATTTAGGCGAGGTCAATGTATCCCAGAATCAGTCAGAACAAAAACAGGATCAACGCTTCACTCAGACATCCGCCGACAGCCAGCACCCGCATTCTGGAAACAGCAACCCGGATGACACTGAACTGGCTGAAGGACAGCCGGTTTCAGTTGCAGAAGAAATAGAAGCCGGCAGAGCCATTGCCAGCCAGGGGATATTAAGTATTTTTGCTTGAGAGAATGGATATTAACTGATGTTACGCGGCGGCTCTTTAATTTCATTTCCATGATCCAGGCCAT
>CAYLNS010000125.1:0-7379 GCA_964385115.1 uncultured Methylomarinum sp. | reverse complement strand
CTCAGGCCGGAATCGAACCGGCACGGTGTTGCCACCGCGGGATTTTAAGTCCCGTGCGTCTACCAATTTCGCCACCGAGGCATCGGGTGATTAATTGATTTGCGTATTCTAAACATTTTTTTTATTTTTGGCTAGTTATTTTTCGGACTATTCGTGTATTTTTGATGATTAGCGGGGGATGAGTTTATAGGATAAAGAAGTGGCTTGGCAGTTAGATTTGACAATGCTTTTTAATTTTATGTCTATACTTGTTTGCGAGGGTTATTAAACAGGTCTGTTCATATTGAGGGGACTTGATAGTCGTGTTTTTTTAAATATACCGGAAATAATAATGACACAGAAAATTTTATATATTTTGAATCCTGCTGATAATATCAGTCCTTTTGATGTCACCATTGCTGCAGATGCTGGCTTTGATCAGGTTTTGCCGTTTACCAATGTGCAGCCAGAAAATGTGACCGGTATGGTGCAGGATGCTGTTTTTGCCAGGCCACCCAAAAGTTTCAATGATACGGGGATTTTTATCGGTGGTCAGGATGTGCATTTGGCGGCGGATATGTTCCGAAATGCCAAAAAAGCCATGGTGGGTGATTTTCAGGTGGGGGTTTTTGCCGATCCGAATGGCGCCTATACAACTTCAGCCAGTGTCTTGTCTTTGGTTCAAAAAGCTTTGCTTGAACATCAGGGAGCAGGCCTGAATGGTCGTACAGTGTCTGTGTTTGGAACGGGGCCGGTCGGTTTGTGTTCTGCTGTGCTGGCGGCAAAAGAAGGTGCAAAAGTACGTTTATGTAAATTGACTGCTGATGATGATAAAAATACAGCTATGCGTTTTTGTCAGCGATATGAGGTGGATGTTGAATGGGTGTCAGCGGTCACCACTGATGAAAAAATCAGCGTTTTGAAAGATACAGAAGTGGTGATTTGTGTCGCCAAAGCTGGAATCAGGATATTGGAAATGGAGCATTTAAACCAGGCCGATAATCTTCAGGTCGTGGCCGATACCAATGCCGTACCTCCGAGTGGGGTAGCTGAAGTGGGGATGCAGGACTTAAATGTAAAGATTGATTATGCGGGCGGCTCATTTTTGAGTATCGGGCCGCTGGCCATTGGAAATGTGAAATACAAGACTGAAATGGGGTTATTCAAATTTATTCAGGAGTCTGAGAAAGCGGCTTTGATTGATTTTCCGGAAGCCTATCAGTTTGCTCTGGATATGGTGAATAAAAAGGTCTGAGCCCAAGAACAAGGGCGACAAATATCGCCCTTGAAACCGATGATTGAGCAGTGTTATTTTACCTTGCCGGCTTCGGTTGCGGCTGGAACTTCAATCAGTCCACCTGTTTTTACATCGTAAATGTAGCCATAAACAGGAATGTCATCTGGAACCAGGGCGTGAGATTTGATACGGATAACATCTTCTGTCACACTCTCAGCCTGGTCTTTAATGGTTAGCCAGTTAATATATTTTCCTTCGGCAGAACCAGGGCCTTCACAGCAGTCATGCCATCCGTCAGCATCAACTGAAGCAGTTTTCAGGCTGCTGCTTAAAAGGTCAGTCATGATATCGTTGGTAAAGGTTTCCATGCCACAATCGGTATGATGAATGACAAACCATTCACGAGTACCCAGCAACTTATAGGAAATGACCAATGAGCGGATGGCGTCATCACTGGCACGGCCTCCGGCGTTACGGATTACATGGGCGTCACCTTCCGAAAGACCAGCATACTTGGCAGGATCCAGGCGGGCATCCATACAGGTCAAGATAGCGAAATGCCGGCCAGGAGGCATTGGCAGGTCGGCTTTATCAAAAGAGCTGGCATATTCGCGGTTGGCCAGTAAAACTTCATTAAGGACTTTAGACATTTATAGCTCTCCTCGTGGTTTTTATTAGAGTAAGGTTGTTTTTATCAATTAAAGCTTACAGTCACTATGGTAAAGAAGTCAGGCACAAGAAACAATTAATATTCTATGTTCAAGGGTATATAGAGTATATTTATTCGGTTTATAATGCTGTTTTGTTATTGGGAAGGGTTGTTACAAAAAATCAGCATGTTTTGTCATTATTTGCTGACGTTAAATGTTGGGGATGTACAAGACTTATGAAAGAATAGAGGTTATCTGCTATTGTTAAAAGACTATGACTATTGAATATATAGATACGCCAGAAAAGCTGCAGCATCTTTGTCAGCTGATTAAAAAGGAATCGTGGATTGCTCTGGATACAGAATTTCTCAGGGAAAAAACTTATTATCCCCGTTTTTGTCTGTTACAAATTGCCACTCCGGAATGGCAGGCCTGTGTAGACCCTATTGTCCTGCCGGATCTGACACCGTTATTTGATGAAATTTATCGACAGGATTTGCTAAAGGTTTTACATTCCTGTCGTCAGGATTTTGAGATTTTTTATCAAATTACCGGAAAAATACCCGGGCCGGTCTTTGATACCCAAATAGCTGCACCTTTATTGGGTTTTCAGGAAAATCCCGGTTATGCCATGCTGGTTTCCAGTTTTTTGAATATTAATTTGAATAAAGCTCATACCCGTACCGACTGGAGTGTCAGGCCCTTAAGTGAGGACCAAATCCAGTATGCGGCCGATGATGTGATTTATTTGTGCCAGGTTTATCAGAAAATGACTGAACAATTGGCAGAGCTGGGACGTCTGGACTGGTTGCAGCAGGATTTTGAATGGCTGACCAGACCGGAACTTTATCAGGTTCAGCCTGAAGATGCCTGGTTGAGAATACGCGGTAAAAATAAATTAACAGGACGGCAATTATCCATCGTGCAGGCGCTGGCAATGTGGCGGGAAGAGACTGCGCAGCGGCTGGATAAACCCCGAAACTGGCTGATGCGTGATGATATGATGCTGGAGTTGGCTAAACTACAGCCTGAAAATGTCTCGGAAATGGCCGGTATAAGGAATATGAATGACAGTCTGGTCAAGCGACATGGCAAAGTGATTTGCCAGTTAATTGCCGAGGCAAAAACTCAACCCCCGAAACCGCTTCATGAAAAAGGCCGACCGCCTAAAAAGACAGCACAACAGGAAGCGATTCTGGATATTTTAACGGCTATTGTCCGAATACGAGCCGATGAAAACTCACTGAATCCAGTTATTTTAGCCAGTAGAAAGGAGCTGGAAAAATTATTGTATGAGGATGAAGACGCGGCTGTGTTACAGGGCTGGCGCAGGAATATGGTTGGCAAAGAATTACAGGGTATGTTGAACGGTGAGTTATCTTTGAAACTGTCTGCCGAGACGATTGATATCAGCCCTGTTTTGCAATAAATTCAGCGATTAAAGAAGCAATTCCTGGGGCTGCTTTGTGTGCGGCGAAAACGGCCAGAATCAGGAAGATAATGCCGCTGATTTTATGCAAATAGGTCAGCGATATTTTTTGTAACAAGGCCCTTCCGGCTACCACTCCGAGTATTGAGGTGATTGACAGGGCCAGTGTTGAACCAAGCCAGACGGCATAAGGGTTAGCGGTACTGCTGTAAGCGACCACCGCCAATTGGGTTTTATCGCCAAATTCTGCCAGGGTAATCATTAAAAAAGTGGTCAGAAAAATACTGTGACCACTTTTTTCGATTATCTCATCATCTTCGTTTTCTTCATGACCGAACAGGCTGAACAAACCAAAGACTGCAAACAGTACGGCGACTGCTGAAGCCACGATATATTCAGGTATCCACGCTGAAATGGCGCTGCCAAATATCACTGCCAGCGTATTGAGCAGGGCAAAGGCGGCTATGGCACCAAAAATAACCGGAACCGGACGGTGTTTTGAAGCCAGCGTCATGCATACCAGCTGGCTTTTATCTCCCATTTCGGCAGCCAGTATCAGGATTAAACTGGTGCTGGTGGTGGCTGAAAATTGCACGAACTCAGTCGAATGAAAAAAGTTCAGCATCGAATCAAAATATTCCATCATAAAACAGTCAATTAACCGAGCAATTCTTCCATAGCCATCATGATGATAAAACCAATCATCAGCATAAAAGTGGCAATACGTGAGCGGCCTTTGTTATGTGTTTCGGGAATGATTTCTTCACTGATAACAAACAACATAGCGCCGGCAGCAAAGCCCATGGCGACAGGTAAAATGGAAGAAAAGGTTGTCACCATGGTGATTCCCAGTAAACCACCGACAGGTTCAACCAGTCCGGTAAGTGTTGCAATGCCAACGGCTTTCCATTTGTTGTAACCCAGACCAACCAGCGGCAGGGCAACGGCCAGTCCTTCCGGGATATTTTGCAGACCAATAGCTGTTGCCAGCACAATACCATTATTAATATCACCGCTACCAAAGCTGACACCGACTGACATTCCTTCCGGAAAATTATGGATGGTGATGGCGATAATAAACAGAGACAGCTTTTGCATGGTTTCTGCTATATCTTCTGACAGGGAATCAAAATGCAGGTGGGGAAGTTTTTCATCGGCAAAATGTAAAAACACAGCGCCGACAATCATACCGATTGCTACCATCCAAATGCCGTTGCCGGGAGAAAGTTCGTTGCCAAATTCAGTACCTGGCACCACCAGCGCAAAAGCGGTTGCTGCCAGCATAACGCCGGCTGCCAGGCCCAGCATGCCATTAAACAACCGGTCTGATATGTCCTTGAAAAAGAGTGCGGGCAAAGCGCCTAAACCAGTCGCCAGACCTGCCAGGACGCTGGCCAGAAAACCTAAAACAACCAGTTTGCCAAAGATGATATAAAGGCCGCCAAAGACAAGGACTTGAGATAATAAAAACAACGCGGCAAAGCTTGACCAGCGCTGTAGTGGCGGAAGTGCCATGATTTGTTGGAAATATTGATTGGCTTTGATACGGGCCAGTTGGGTTTCAAACAGATTTTGTATATTGAGCATGATTTTTTCTTGGTTTTAGCATGAAAGGATGTTTGTCATTATAACCAAATCTATCGACCTGGTTCTCTATTTAAGGGTGATTTTTAGGGTTTTTCTGTATTGAAGAACTGAGGAGAATTGGTTTTTTTAAAAGAGGGTGGAATTTTTGTTGCATTGTTTGTAAAGCACGGTAGGCTTTAACAGAGTTTCTTATCAGTTAAGTGAGTCAGGTGGAGATTTTACGAAATAATATACTTTTTGCCGCATTGAATGAGCAGCAGTTTTCCAGGGTTTTGTCAGGCTCCAGGAAAATCCAGTTAAAGGAAGGTGAGCTTTTGTTTCAACAACAGCAACAGGCATCTTTTTTTTATTGTCTGCAGATCGGCAGTATTAAATTATTTCGCCTGTCTGTTGATGGGGCCGAAAAAGTCATAGAAATTATTGCTCCTGGACAGACTTTTGCTGAAGCGGTGATGTTTATGTCCGGTCATGCTTATCCAGTTAATGCCCAGGCTTTGTCACATAGTGAGCTGATACAGGTGGACATGAATGTGTTTCGGAAGATACTGGCCGAGTCTCCGCAGACCTGCTTAAACATACTGGGGAAAATGAGTCAGAAGTTGCACGGGATGGTTCAGGAGATAGAGCAGTTGACTTTACAGAATGCAAAAATGCGCCTGATTCAGTTTTTATTGAGGATGATTCCGCCGGAATCGGAGGTTCCGTATTCCATACGCTGGAATACCCCCAAAACGGTTTTGGCATCAAGGTTATCTATCAGGCCGGAAACGTTTTCCAGGGTGCTGCAGCAATTGAGTCAGGAAGGTATGATTAAAGTGGATAAAAAGAGCATTACCATTCTTGATATTCATGGCTTGAAAACCTATTAGTTGCCAGGAGCTTAGACATGCGTTTGAGGTTTTTACTGGTCAGTCTGTTGGTTTTTGTGCTGGTTGCCAAGGCGGTGGTTTTTTATCCGGCAGCATCCTGGTTGTTATTAGTCCTGGTTCCGTTATTTTTGCTGGGTTGTTACGATATGCTGCAAAAGCGGCATACGGTTTTACGTAATTATCCGCTGGTCGGTCATATTCGCTGGCTGATGGAAGATATCAGGCCCATGATTCAACAATATTTTGTGGAATCGGATTTGGATGGCGCGCCGATTAACAGAGTTTTCAGGTCGGTGGTTTATCAGCGTTCCAAACGGCAAATGGATACCATTCCCTATGGAACCAAGTTTGATGTTTATCGAATCGGTTATGAATGGATAGCCCATTCTCTGGCGGCAAAAAATCTGGCGGACATACATTCGGATTTACGTGTCTGGATTGGTGGGCCGGATTGCCAACAGCCTTATCATGCCAGTTTGCTGAATATTTCAGCCATGAGTTACGGGGCGCTGAGTCATCGAGCGATTGCAGCTTTGAACGGCGGTGCCAAAATCGGCGGTTTTGCACATAATACCGGCGAGGGGGGTATCAGTCGTTATCACCTTGAGTCTGGCGGTGATTTAATCTGGCAAATCGGGACGGGCTATTTTGGTTGTCGTAATCAGGATGGCCATTTTAATGAAGTGTTGTTTGCTGAAAAAGCACAATTAGCTTCAGTAAAAATGATAGAAATCAAATTATCACAGGGAGCCAAACCCGGTCATGGCGGATTACTACCTGCCTGTAAAAATACGCCGGAGATTGCCAAAATCAGGGGCGTTAAAGCCTATACCCAGGTTAATTCACCTGCCACACATTCGGCGTTTTCAACGCCAGTGGAATTAATGCTGTTTATTGAGCGATTGCGAACTCTGTCCTTGGGAAAACCGGTGGGCATTAAGCTTTGTGTCGGGCAGCGCAGTGATTTTTTGGGGTTGTGCAAGGCCATGATAGAGACAGGAATCAAACCGGATTTTATTACCGTGGATGGCGGTGAAGGCGGTACGGGTGCGGCGCCTTTGGAATATGCCAATTCAATAGGTATGCCGTTGATGGAAGCATTGGTTTTTGTCAGTGACAGTCTTAATGGTTTTGATTTGAAAAAAGATATCAAAATTATTGCCTCAGGCAAAATGTTTACCGGCTTTCATCTGGTCAAGCGCTTGAGTATCGGCGCCGATTTATGTAACAGCGCCCGCGGCATGATGCTGGCCATGGGGTGTATTCAGTCTTTGCAGTGCAACACCGGGCGTTGTCCTACGGGTATTACCACGCAACGTAAAAGCCTGGTGAATGGACTGGATGTTGACGATAAGCGTCAGCGGGTTGCCAGTTTTCATAAAGAAACACTCAAAAGCGTGGCTGAGATATTAGCAGCTGCCGGGCTGACACACAGCCGGGAATTAAGTCGTCGGCATGTTTTTCGGCGAATCAGTCAGACACAGACCTGTTCCTACCAGCAGATTTATCCACCGCTGGAGGTTGGCAGTTTACTGGCTGCGCCATATCCTGAACACTATGCTGAGGAGATGGAGCTGGCCAATGCAGAAATGTTTAATCATACTGTTTGTGATGTGGATTGATAATAA
>CAYLNS010000124.1:0-7419 GCA_964385115.1 uncultured Methylomarinum sp. | reverse complement strand
ATTTCAGGAGTATTGAATGCAAAGCGTCACGTTGATAAAAGGCGATGGGATTGGTCCTTCCATTATGGAAGTGGCTGTTAACGTCATTGAAGCGGCAGGGGCCGATATTCAGTGGGTGGAAGCTGAAGCCGGGATGGGCGCTTTTGAAAAATACGGCACGCCTTTGCCTGATGAGACGCTGGCATCCATAGAAAAAACCCGGGTGGCTTTTAAAGGGCCGTTAACCACGCAGGTAGGCAAGGGCTTTCGTAGTATTAATGTTGAATTGCGCCAGCGCTACGATTTGTTTGCCAATGTGCGTCCGGCAAAAAGCTGGCCGGGGGTCAAAACCCGTTTCGACGATGTGGATATTGTCGTGGTGCGGGAAAATACCGAAGGCTTGTATTGCGGGCTGGAGCATTTTCTGACCCGAAAAAAAGATGTGGCCGAGAGTCTGGCCGTGGTGACCCGTTCGGGTTCCGAGCGTATTGTTGATCATGCTTTTAAATATGCCCGGGAAAATAATCGTAAAAAAGTGACGGTCTGTCACAAAGCCAATATTTTAAAGTTCTCCCAGGGTTTGTTTCTGGATGTGGCGCGCGAGGTGGCTGCAAAATACCCGGATATTGAATTTGATGAAAAAATCATCGATGCCAGTTGCATGCATATGGTGATGGACCCTTCCCAGTTCGATGTGATTGTGACCACCAATATGTTTGGCGATATTTTATCTGATTTGACCGCAGGTCTGGTTGGCGGATTGGGGCTGATTCCTGGTGCCAATATTGGTCATGATGCTGCATTGTTTGAAGCGGTTCATGGCAGTGCGCCGGATATTGCCGGTAAAAATCTGGCAAATCCGACGGCGGTCTTGATGGCCGGCGTCATGATGCTGAATTATCTGGGGCAGAGCGAAGCGGCCAGCCGCATGAAAACAGCGATTGAGAAAGTTATTTACGAAGGAAAATTTGTCACGCCTGATCTGAATCCGGATTCTAAAGTCGGAACTGTAGAAATGGGACAGGCGATTATTGACGCCATTTAATCGCAGGGGCGTGGTGCGCTGCGCTCGATGCGTTCACCGTATTCTCGTTCCCATGCTCCGGCGTGGAAATGCCTATCAGTATGCAGGTTGGTTTGAGGAACGAAACCCTACATTTTCTGGTGTTTGTCGGCTTATGCTCTCGCTAACCCGACTAACAAACGGTTATGGATTCCCACGGAGACCATGGAAACCAGAGGGTGGGGCTGCGCCCGATTCGAGCCATTAATTTATTGGATTTAAAATCTTACAGGATTTCAGAATGTTAGAAGAATATCGTAAACATGTTGAAGAACGCGCCGCACAAGGCGTTGTTCCCAAACCATTAAATGCCGAGCAAGTGGCGCAGTTGGTTGAGCTGATTAAAAACCCGCCGGCCGGGGAAGAAGAATTCCTGCTGGATTTGCTGACCAACCGGGTACCGGCGGGGGTGGATGATGCCGCCTATGTTAAAGCGGGGTTTTTAGCGGCGATTGCCAAAGGTGAGGCGACATCGCCTGTTCTGACTCCTGAACAGGCCACCGAATTACTGGGAACCATGTTGGGTGGTTTTAATATCGCGCCGTTGATTGATTTGCTGGACGATGAAAAACTCGCGCCGATTGCCGCCAAAGCCTTGTCTCATACTTTGTTGATTTTTGACGCTTTTCATGATGTCAAAGAAAAGGCGGATGCGGGTAATGCTTATGCTCAACAGGTGTTACAGTCCTGGGCTGATGCTGAATGGTTTACCAGTAAACCGGAAGTTCCGGAAAAACTGACAGTAACGGTTTTTAAAGTGCCGGGGGAAACCAATACCGATGATTTGTCACCGGCAACGGAAGCCTGGTCCAGACCGGATATTCCGTTACATGCCAAATCCATGCTGCAAAACCCACGGGAAGGGATTACCAATGCTGAAGAGCAAATCAAGGAATTAAAGCAAAAGGGTTTTCCGGTGGCTTATGTTGGTGATGTGGTCGGCACCGGCTCTTCGCGTAAATCGGCGACCAATTCGGTGTTGTGGCATATTGGCGATGATATTCCCTATATTCCCAACAAACGGGCTGGCGGAGTCTGTATTGGTGGCAAGATTGCGCCGATTTTCTTCAATACCATGGAGGACTCGGGAGCATTGCCGATTGAGTGTGATGTCGAAAATCTGAAAATGGGCGATGTTATTGATATTTACCCTTATGAAGGGGTTATCAAACGCCATGACAGTGATGAAGTGATTTGTCAGTTCAAGCTGAAAACCGATGTTATTCTGGATGAAGTGCGTGCAGGCGGGCGGATTCCGTTGATTATCGGCCGGGGCCTGACCGATCGGGCGCGTAAGGCGTTGGGTCTTGGGCCTTCGGATGTGTTCAGGCGGCCTCAGGCGGAAGCAGATAACAACGCAGGTTTTACGCTGGCCCAGAAAATTGTCGGCAAAGCCTGTGGCGTGGAAGGTATTCGTCCTGGAACCTATTGCGAACCGCATATGACCACCGTGGGGTCTCAGGACACAACCGGGCCGATGACCCGGGATGAACTGAAAGACCTGGCCTGTCTGGGTTTCTCCGCAGACTTGGTGTTGCAGTCTTTTTGTCATACGGCCGCTTACCCGAAACCGGTGGATGTGGAAATGCAGCATACCCTGCCGGATTTTATTATCAACCGCGGTGGCGTTTCCCTGCGCCCGGGTGATGGAATTATTCATTCCTGGCTGAACCGGATGTTATTACCTGATACCGTGGGTACCGGCGGCGATTCTCATACCCGTTTCCCGTTGGGGATTTCATTTCCGGCCGGTTCCGGGTTGGTGGCGTTTGCCGCGGCAACCGGTGTTATGCCTCTGGATATGCCTGAATCTGTATTGGTACGGTTTACCGGAACCATGCAGCCGGGTGTGACGTTAAGGGACTTGGTGAATGCTATCCCTTATGTGGCGATTCAGAAAGGATTGCTGACGGTTGAAAAACAGGGCAAGAAGAATGTTTTTTCCGGCCGGATTCTGGAAATTGAAGGTCTGCCAGATTTAAAAGTGGAACAGGCATTTGAGTTATCCGATGCCTCGGCCGAGCGTTCCGCCGCCGGTTGTACCATTCGTCTGGGTAAGGAGCCGATTGCGGAATATTTAAAATCGAATATCACCCTGCTGGAATGGATGATTGCAGAGGGCTATGAAAGCGCCCGTACCTTGCAGCGCCGGATTGATGCCATGCGCCATTGGCTGGATAATCCCGAGCTGATGGAGCCGGATGCCGATGCCGAATACTGCGAAGTGATTGAAATCAACATGGATGAGATTAAAGAGCCGATTCTGGCCTGCCCGAATGATCCTGATGATGTGAAAACTCTGTCGGATGTGGCAGGAACCAAAATTGATGAAGTCTTTATCGGTTCTTGTATGACCAATATCGGCCATTTCCGCGCTGCCGGAAAATTACTGGAACAAAAGCAGGGGGCGTTACCGACCCGTTTGTGGATTGCGCCTCCGACCAAAATGGATCAGGCAGAATTAACCGAGGAAGGCTATTACAGCACTTTTGGCAAAGCCGGTGCCCGTACTGAAATGCCGGGTTGCTCGCTGTGCATGGGCAACCAAGCCAGGGTTGCCGATAATGCCACTGTGGTTTCCACTTCGACACGGAATTTTCCAAATCGGCTCGGTAATGGCGCCAATGTTTATCTGGCTTCGGCTGAACTGGCGGCGGTTTGCTCCATTCTGGGTAAAATTCCTTCTTTTGACGAGTATCAGCAATATATGAACAGTCTGCAGGCGGAAAAGGATGATATTTACCGCTATTTGAATTTTGATCAGATGGAAAACTATCGCGAAAAAGCCAAAAGCGTTGAGACAGAGTGATGGCATTTGCAACGATTGAATCTTGTGTAGGTAACACGCCGCTGGTGCGTTTGCAGCGGCTGGTGGCTGAAAACAGTAGTAATACCCTGCTGGTCAAGCTGGAAGGCAATAATCCGGCCGGTTCGGTCAAGGATCGGCCGGCATTAAGCATGATTAAACATGCTGAGGAACGCGGCGAGATTAAACCGGGTGATAATCTGATTGAGGCCACCAGCGGTAATACCGGTATTGCACTGGCGATGGCGGCTGCTATCAAGGGTTATCGTATGACTTTGATTATGCCGGATAATATGAGTGCGGAACGAATCGCCTCGATGAAGGCGTATGGGGCCCGGATTATCCTGACGCCGGCTGCAAAGAGCATGGAAGGCGCTATTGATTTGGCCCGGGAAATGCAGGCCGCCGGAAAAGGCCGGATTCTGGATCAGTTTTCCAATCCAGATAATCCCAGAGCGCATTATGAAGGAACCGGCCCCGAGATATGGCGCGATACTGACGGGAAAATCAGTCATTTTGTCAGCGCCATGGGAACCACGGGAACCATTATGGGCACCTCAAAATATCTGAAAGAGCAGAATAGTGATATTCAGATAGTCGGAGTGCAGCCTGAAGGCAGTTCCAAAATTCCGGGTATTCGCCGCTGGCCGGAAGAATATCTGCCGAAAATTTTTGATGCCAGCCGGGTGGATAAAATTATTCAGGTTGACCAGCAATCTGCCGAGCAGACCACTCGTGATTTGGCTGCAAAAGAAGGTATTTTTGCCGGGGTATCATCCGGCGGTGCCGTATATGCTGCTTTGAAATTATCAGAGCAGGTGGAAAATGCAGTGATTGTAGCGATAATCTGTGACCGCGGCGACCGTTATTTATCGACGGGGGTTTTTCCGGCGTAACAGATATCTTTTTTGCGAAGCGCTGGACATATCATCTCTGTGTCAGAAGCAGTCATGAATAAATCAGCGAGTCCCAAAGGTTTGCAATTGCAGAAGTGCTATTATAGTATCACTTTATGAAAATTGAATTAGTGACTACTTTAAAGCGGCAGGCCGGTAAAATACTGGCTGAATTACATGAGTCAAAAGAGCCAGTGCTGATTACCGAGCACGGTCGGCCATCAGCCTATCTTGTAAATGTGCAGGATTATGAAATGATGAAGGATAGAATGGAAATTCTGGAAGGGATCGCCAGAGGTGAAAGGGCGATTCTGGAAAACCGTCTTTATACTCAGGATGAAGCAAAAGAAAAAATGAGCCGATGGCTCAAGTAATATGGACGGAACCGGCTCTATCTGATCTTATTGCCATAGCTGAATTTATAGCACTTGATAAACCCGGCGCAGCATCCCGCTTGGTGAAAAAGGTCTTTTCGGTTACTGAGCGTCTTGAAGCCTTTCCCGAGTCAGGCCGTAAGCCACCCGAACTAGAAAATACTCAATATTTAGAGATTATTGTTAATCCTTGTCGTATTTTTTATCGTATAGAAACTGATAAAGTCTATATCATTTTTGTCATGAGAAGTGAACGGAATTTGCGGAAATATTTACTCGATGCAAGGAACAACAGCGAATAAAAAGCAAATATGTCTGGCTGCTGATGAGTCAATTGCTTAAACAATACACGACTCAACTGCTGGCAGGCTTGTTGCTGCTGTGGCTGGGGCCGGCAATCGCTGTTGATTCAGTCAGCCTGAAAATTGATAACATAAGACAGGGGGCAATATCCCTGAAAGATATTGAGGTTTCCATTCGTCAGATTGAAACGGCCAGGCCACAATTTGTGCTGGAATCGGCGTCACTGTCATTACCCCCTCCCTTCGATTTTATTAAATCTATCCGCTTACATTGTCTGGACTTTTTCTGGCAAGAGGAATTGCTGGATTGCCGACAAGGTAAAGGTGTGATTCAATCGCCTCAGCTTCAATCACCACAGTTTGGGTTCTCTCTCAAGGTTGAAGGGCAGCAGGCTTTTCTTAGGCTTCAGAATGTAAAGTTGTTTGGTGGGATATTTCAGATAGTCATAACGGAAAATGGCTGGCATTGGAATATGAATGTGACCGCTAAAAAGACAGACCTCTATCAACTTCAGAAATTTATTAAAGCCAGACAAATAGCGAGTTTGCAAGGAAAAGGATATTTCAAGCTCAATGTTAAAGGTTATCGGCACTCAATTCGTAAAATCACTCTGGATTCAGTTGTTAAATCTATTGATTTTCAATCAGCGGATGAAAAAACAGCGGCCGAAGGCCTGGCATTGAATATGCGCGCGCTGATTACACGGCAGAGCAAAGGCTGGCAGATTGCAACCCAAACTCAATTAATGCAGGGCGGGTTGTATGTGGAACCTGTTTTTCTGGAAATAACCCCGGAAAAGCCTTTGCAAGCGGATTTAACACTGTTCTGGAACCCTGGAAAGAAAAAATTGCAGTTATCATCTGTTTATCTGGAGCATCCTGGTGTGGCCAGATTCCGGGGCCAGGGATATGTGGATTTTCAGCATAAGATGAATACGGACATGGTGGGCTCATTAACTGTTCAGGATTTACAGCAGGCTGCATCTATCTATCTACAGCCGTTTCTGGAAACCGGGCCGTTGGCCGATATAAAACTTACCGGTCAGGCCGAATTTAACGGAACTGTTGTCAATAATCAGCTTAAATCGCTTGACCTGAAGGTGCAGCAAGGTGGAATTCAACAAGCCAGTAATCATATTCAGATGAGAGGGATTGCCGCGGATTTACACTGGGCTGCTGAAAAGCCTGTCAAAGCTTCGACCTTGAGCTGGCGACAGATGATGATTAAAAAAATCCCTTTTGCCAGTGGGCAACTGCTTTTATCACTGTATGACAAACGATTGGAACTATTGCAGCCTGTCGATTTAAAAGTTCTGGACGGGGTGTTTTCCATCAGTCAATTCCATTTTGCCGCGGTTAAAAATGAAGATGCCGATGTGGTTTTTAAAGGACGGGTGAAAGATCTGTCGCTGGACAAACTGACCGAGGCTTTGGACTGGACGCCTCTGAGTGGAAAGATAAGCGGGGATATACCCTCGGTTATTTATCATGATAAAACCCTGCAATTGGGGGGGGAACTGGATATTCAGGTATTTGGTGGCCGGATTGTGATTAAAAAATTATCGTCGTCCGGTTTGTTCAGCCGCTTTCCAAAGCTTTGGACGGATATTGAATTTAATAATCTTGATTTAAAGGCAATTACCCAAAAATTTGAAATTGGCTATATGGAAGGCAGGTTATCCGGTTTTGTGCGAAATCTTTATCTTGAAGACTGGCAGCCGGTTTCTTTTTATGCCTGGGTCGGTACGCCGCCCGATGATAATTCCCGACATGTTATCAGTCAGAAAGCCGTGGAAAATATCGCCAGTATTGGAGGTGGCGGGGCTGCAGATGTCATTTCCCGAGGATTTTTACGTTTTTTCGATACTTTTTCCTACGATAAGCTTGGTTTCGGTTGTTATTTGCATCAAGGGGTGTGTCAGTTAATGGGGGTGGAGGCGGCTGAAAATGGTTATTATCTGATTAAAGGCGGCGGTCTGCCTCGAATTGATGTGATGGG
>CAYLNS010000123.1:0-7857 GCA_964385115.1 uncultured Methylomarinum sp. | reverse complement strand
CCGTGTTGTCGACTGTGACACTGGACTGGCTAACTCTTTGGATAATGGAAATCATAGTAAAATCTGAATTAAAAATGTTTTGGTTCACACACTTCTTTGAATTGAAGCAAATAACAATATCGAATCTTCTATAATTAAAGCTGAAGCAATCATACTGCCTGAACAAGTGCAAACTGAAAAAACTCATTGTGTACATCAATCGTGAAAAAAAATTATATCGTAAAAATAGCCAGGCTGATGATATTGTTCTGCACTTTATCTGTCTCCGTTTTGCAGGCCAAAGTTTATGTCTGGGTGGATGGCTATGGCCAAAAGCATTATTCTGACCGTCCCCGTAATGGGGCGCAGGAACTGGCCATTCATCCGGGTTATAGCTGGTACACGATAAAACGGGTTTATGATGGTGATACTGTTTTATTACAGAATGGCCAGAAAATACGTTTTTCCGGTATCAATACACCGGAAGTGGAGGGACGTTATAAATCGGCAGAGCCTGGAGGAGAAGAGGCAAAACAATGGTTAATTCAAAGACTGAAGGGACAAAAAATACGTCTGGAAACCGGTTTGGAAAAAAAAGACAAATATGGGCGCCTGGTTGCTCATGTTTTTAGCGAAGATGGCGAACATATCAATCTGGAATTAGTGCGCAAGGGATTGGCATTTGTAACTCTGCATCCGCCGAATTTAAAATACAGTCAGGCATTGTTAGACGCTCAGCTGCAGGCGGAAACATCATTGTCCGGCATTTGGGGGCGAGCATTTTATCAGGCAAAGCCTTATAATGAAGTTAAAGGACATTACAAAAAGGGCTGGAATAGAATAACCGGTGTCATTACAAAAATTAAACCCACGCGGCATAATATCTATTTAAAATTCTCGGATAAATTTGCCGTCAAGATAAACAGGAAATTTCAGGAGCTATTTCCTGATTTCAACCAATATCTGAATAAAAAGGTGGAAGTGCGGGGCTGGTTAAATAAATCCCGATATGGATTTAATCTGATGCTCAGGCACCCCGCCAGTATTCGCCTTTTAAACGGCAATTAATCATTCTCTGATTGAAGTTTCAGCGATTTAATAACTGATGTTACGCAGTGGTAACTTGGCTGATGAATATTGGATTAACTCAAATCCCGTAGGGGCAATTCATTTGTGCCCTTATGTAAAGGTGATACAAAATGATATTCTGTTCAATGAACCTGGTCAAGAATAGAAAACACTGAGGGTTGGCGTTGAATAGTTAACCCTAATCAACCAAACCATCCAGCCCGGATTCAACAGCCAGAATTTCCGGGATTTTCTGTTCAAGGTCGGCCTCAGTAAAGCCCAGTTGCTGCCATGCTTTAAGCGGTATGGATTGGATAATGCTTTCTTCACTTTGTCCGTCACGTTTGGCCTGGCTGAGGTAGTGGCCCAGATAGACGGCGCAGGCGGGAAGAGATACTTCGTCATCTTTTAACGGTTCAGCCGATTTTTTAATCGTATCCACCAGTTCATCAGCAAATTTCCAGCGTTCACATAATGCGGCACAAGCTTCCTGACTGGTAAGGCCCAGTCTTTTACGTTCATATTCTGCTCGATTTTCACCGGCTTTAACATGCTGGTCAATTTCATTTGCCACTTTCGTGTCAGCCAAGTGAATCAGGACAATTCCCAGGCCACTGATTAAGCCGGCGGTATAAACCATTTCGCTGTCAGCCGGTATTTTTTGATCGGCCAGCCATTTGGCATAACTGGCAGTTAAAAAACTGTCCGCCCAGAACTCTTTCATATCAATCCCGGGAATTTCTGAGACCGAGCTGACAATCCCGGAAGCAATAATCAGCGTTTTTAACTGTCCCATGCCCAGCATGACCACTGCTTCATCGATGGAGGAAAATTTCCGGGAAAAGCCAAAATGCGCCGAATTGACCAGGCGCAAAACCTTCATGGCGATGACCTGTTCCTTTTCCACATTTTTGGCAATTTCAGCAAAGTCAAAATCAGGATTATTAATCTGGGCGATAAGTTCTCTGACTACTTCAGGGATTTGCGGGACTTTATGAATTTGATCGAAAAGCTTCTCGATGGTCAGCTTCATTTTTGGGCTCCAAACTGTTGTACAAGATAGTTTTAGTTTAGATGAGATTTTGAAAAAATGCGGCTGACAGGGCTATTTTTTGAGTTTCAGCTTTTTCAGTTTTTCTTTTTGTTGTTGCAGGCGTTGTTTCTTTTCCTGGTGCTGTTTTTCCAGACGTATTTGTTTCTGTTGAAAACGATAGCGGGCATGGTCTGCAGACTGTTTATCCCAGGGAGCGGGGTTATCCAGTGGCTGCATGATGATACAGTCCACAGGGCAGGGGGCAATACATAATTCACAACCGGTACATTCCGAAGCAATAACCGTATGCAGATGTTTATTGGCGCCGACAATGGCATCAACCGGACAAGGAGGCAGACATTTTGTGCAGCCGATACAGTCCTCTTCAATAATGACGGCAACCTGGCGTGGTTTTTCAATGCCGTGTTCTGTATTTAATGGTTTTTCCTTAACGCCTAAAAGCTGAGCCAGTTTTTTTATCCCGGCCTTGCCGCCGGGCGGACACTGGTTGATATCAGCTGTCCCGGCGGCCATGGCTTCCGCATAAGGGCGGCAGCCTTGATAGCCACATTGCCGGCATTGTGTTTGTGGCAAAATCGCATCAATTTGATTGATTAATGAATTATCCATGGAAGCGGTTATTGGCCTTCCAGCATGGCGGCAATATCATTTTCTGCCGTATCAATCCCTTTAATCTGGTGTTTTTGTTGCAGCTGTTCAATAATTTTCGGCGTAAAAAAGGGCGGTAAGGTCGGGCCGATGCGGACATGTTTAAAATCAAGCGCAAACAGAGCCAGCATTATCAGAATGGTTTTCTGTTCATACCAGGCAATATTAAAGGATACAGGTAACTCGTTCAGGTGGTTTAATTCCAGTGTTTTCTGTAAGTTTTGCAGAAAATGGATGATGCAGACAAAATCATAATTCTGACCACAATCCAGCAGTCGTGGAATATCGTCAATCCGACCAAAATCATGATTCAAGAATCGATATTTGACATCGCCACAGGTCATCACCAGCGTGTTTTCCGGTAAGGTTTCGGCCAGTTCGGTGTAATAACGGCGTTCTTTATGGCGGCCATCGGTGCCGGCCAATACGATAATGCGTTTGATTTTGCCGGACTTTATCGCCTCAACAATTTTGCCTTCCAATTGTTGTAATGCCTGGAGTCCGTAACCGGTGGTGAAACTGCCCTCGGTCAGCGGTGTCGGAGGTTCACATTGTTTGGCTCGTTCAATTACCGCAGAAAAATCCTTGCGCTGCCCGGGTTTACGGTCGCCAATGTGTGGAACACCCGGCCAGCCGACCATGCCGGTACTGAACAGCCGGTCCTCGTAAGTTTTTTTAGGCTGTTGGATGCTGTTGGTCGTAACCAGCACAGGGCCATTGAATTTAGGGAACTGGGTTTTCTGATCCTGCCAGGCGCCGCCATAATTGGCCACCAGATGAAAGTATTTTTTTAAGGCGGGGTAGCTGTGGGCGGCCATGGTTTCATCATGAGTGTAAACATCCACGCCTGAGCCTTCCGATTGCACCAGTAAATCTTCCAGATCCTGCAAATCGTGCCCGGAAACCAGAATACCGGGCCTGTCCCAGCTATCCAGATAAACAGTTGTTGGTTCGGGTTCGCCAAATTTCTCACAATTGCTACGCTCCAGCCTGCTCATGGCATCCAGCCCCAGCTTGCTGCAACGGTCCAGCATGGAAAATACCTCATCCAGGCTGTTGTCGGTTTTTAAGGTGAAGTCCAGCGCTTCATACATAAAATGATAAAGCGCATTATCTTCAGTACCCAGTTCAAGGTTATGGACGGCTAATGAACCCAGACCCTTGGTGGCGTACAACAAACATTCCTGCAGTGCATGCACATCGGCATCCATTTTCTCAAGATCTTTTTCAACACCGACAGTCTCACCTTTTTCGACAAAGGACTTTTCATCAACCGTATCATATTGCCATTCGGCTTCTTCGGGTAATGGCTGGTCAAAGTTCTGGCCCTGTTTTTCCTGCCAGGCTGCCAAAAATTGCTGACGAATGGAATTACGGCGTCTGACGGCCTCATCGATCAGTTCGACAAAATCAGCCGGGCTGAAATTGACATTAGTGACCATGGAGAACAGTGCCCGGGCCATAAAGCGGTGCGTTTTTGCGGGAACCAGATTAAACTCATGTGCTCTGACGGCATAAAAAGCCAGCCCTTTCAGGCTGAACATCAGTAAATCCTGCAAACTGGAGACATTAGCCTTTTTACCGCAAATGCCAGCCGTATCACAAACCTTGTTCTTTTTTGCTTCCTGACAGTGATAGCAAAACATAATAATCTCTTGGATTGTTAGTAAGTTATTTCACGCGCATGCCGGGTTCGGCGCCTTGATCCGGGCTAAGCACCCATAAATCTTTTCCGCCGGGGCCGGCCGCCAGCACCATGCCTTCTGACAGACCAAAACGCATTTTGCGCGGTTTCAGGTTGGCGACAACGACCGTCAGCCTGCCTTCCAGCTGTTCAGGCGAATATGCCGATTTTATGCCGGCAAATACGGTGCGGTTCTCATCGCCAATATCCACCGTCAGTTTAAGCAGTTTATCCGCGCCTTCAACATGCTCGGCCTTGATGATTTTGGCTATGCGCAAATCAATTTTGGCAAAATCATCAAATTCAATCATATCAGCAACCGGTTCATGCTGTCTGGGTTTGGGCTCGGGTGTTTTTTCCAGATTTTCCTTGGATGCTTCAACAATCGCGTCAATTTTATCGGCTTCAACCCGGGTCATCAGCGGTTTGAATTTATTGATTTTATGATGGGTTAAAGGCTTCGCCTCTGCCGGCCAGGGTTGAGAAGCAATATTCAAAAAATCTTCAGCATTGGCAGCCAGTGTGGGAACTACCGGTTTTAAATAAGCGACCAGCAGTCTGAATAAATTGATGCCCATCGAGCAGATTTCATGCAGCTCAGCATCGCGGCCTTCTTCTTTTGCAATAATCCAGGGCTTTTTCTCATCAATATACTGATTGGCTTTGTCCGCCAGCGCCATGATTTCGCGCATGGCCTTGCCGAATTCCCGTTTTTCATAAAGATTGGCAATGGACGGGTTGGCGTCCACAAACTGCTGGAACAGCTCAGGCTCGGCGCATTCAGCCGATAAAGTGTTATCAAAGCGTTTTTTGATAAATCCGCTACAACGGCTGGCAATATTAACCACTTTACCGACCAGGTCGGAATTAACTCGTTGGCTGAAATCGTCAAAATTCAAATCCAGGTCATCCACACCGGCCGTCAGTTTGGCGGCAAAATAATAACGCAGATATTCAGGGTTTAAATGCTCCAGATAAGTGCGCGCTTTGATAAACGTACCACGCGATTTGGACATTTTTTCACCGTTAACGGTTAAAAACCCATGAGCAAACACCGCGCTGGGCGTTCTGAAATCAGCGCCTGTCAACATGGCCGGCCAGAACAGGGCATGAAAGTAAATAATATCCTTGCCGATAAAATGATATAGCTCTACATCACTGTCCTTGCCCCAGTATTCGTCAAAATCCAGGCCTTTTAATTCACACAGTTTCTTGAAACTGGCCATGTAGCCGATAGGGGCATCCAGCCAGACATAAAAGTATTTGCCTGGGGCATCAGGAATTTCAAAACCGAAATAAGGCGCATCCCGGGAAATATCCCATTCCTGTAATCCGTTTTCCAGCCATTCCGACATTTTGTTACGCACTTCAGGCTGTAAATGGCCTTCTTCAGCGGTCCATTTTTCCAGCATATCACTGAAATCATCCAGCTTAAAAAAGAAATGTTCGGATTCTTTTTCAATCGGTTTGGCGCCGGAAATAACCGAGACTGCATTTTTCAATTCGGTGGGGGAATAAGTCGCGCCGCAAGCCTCGCAGCTATCGCCATACTGATTTTTTGCACCACATTTAGGGCAGTCGCCTTTGATAAACCTGTCCGGCAAAAACATTTCCTTAACCGGGTCATAAGCCTGGGTAATGGTGCGCTTGCTGATATGTCCGGCATCTCGCAGACGGGTGTAAATCAAGGCGGAAAGTATTTTATTCTCTTCCGAATGGGTGCTGTGATAATGATCAAAATCTACATTAAAATCAGCAAAATCGGCCCGATGTTCCTTTTCCACCTGGGCGATTAACTGTTCGGGGCTGATGCCTTCGCGGTTGGCCCTGAGCATAATCGGTGTGCCATGAGTGTCATCTGCGCAGACGTAATAACATTGATGTCCGCGCTGTTTTTGAAAGCGGGCCCAGATATCAGTCTGGATATACTCCACCAGATGGCCAAGGTGAATCGGGCCGTTGGCATAAGGTAATGCACTGGTAACTAGAATTTTTCTTTCAGACATGGCGATAAAGACTTAAGCTCAATAAAAATGAACCGGTCATTATGCCATATCCGAGGCGTTTTTTCACGGCCCTCGCGTATGCTTTTTCAGATAGGTGACTCGTTCTCCAATACCTGGAAATGGATAGCGAATATTTCAAGACTGCTGGGCGTCCACGAAGACCATGGGAGTAAGTGAAAGCTAGAAATTATAACCAATACCAATAATATACCGGGTATCGGTTTTGAGTCTTCCGGCAGCCGGTCTGGTGTCGTGATCCCAGTCTATCTGGGCCAGAAAATCAAAGCCATTGTAAACTGGTAATTTCAGTCCGGTATGACTTCTGAATAAAATATCGCCAACATTGTTTAAATTCACCAAACCGCTATGATTATGGAAAAATTGTAACCGGTCTGGTAATAACCAATAATGATAATTAACCTGCCAGCGGGCGGTTAAAAAATCCCGGTCTTGTGCAACATTATAGTTTTCCATGGTGTAACCAACGCCCACTTCAGCGGACAGGAAGCTGGCTTTTGTATTCCATAATTCATGACCAATACCGGCGCCAAAAGCAGATCTTAATTTTAAATCCTGGAAGCGATCTTTGGTGAATCTGGCATACAGCAGGCCATACCATTTTGGCAGAAAATAATGGTCATATTGAGTATAAATGTACAGATTGTTTTTGCTCTCTTGGTTATTGTTAGCCGCCTGATTGTATTCAAAGCCGGCCGTATATTTATTGTTGGCGGTATGGGCGACAATTTTGGCATCCGCATGAATAGACTGGGTTTTGGAGTTTCCTGTTGTTTTTGAGCCGCCTAAATGGGCTGAGCCGGTCACAATGGCTTCATCCGAAATAACCGGCGGATTAATCGCCTTGATATTGGTCAGGCTAAGAGGAATAGGTGTGGTCAGATTGTTATTTTGAATCGCCGGGCCGGAAGCGGTTTCAATCAATTGACCTTTTAGTTGGCTGCCATCGGTCAGCGCAACAGTAACCGGTTGTTTGCTGACAATATTTTTTATGTCTGAACGGGGGATTTTTAGCGTGGAATAAGGTGTTTTAAACTCCAGTTCCGATATAGTCATAGTGCTTATTTGTCCACTGATATGATCTCCATTTTTCAAATAAATCGTATCGGCCAGAGCTGAAACAGTAATACTATGTATAAATAATAATAAGAGTGCTTTTTTCATGATTAGAGGGAGAATGATAAAAAAAAAGCAAATATAGTGAGGTTGGATAAACAGAAACTGAATGCTTCGCTGACTAGAAACAGGATAAATTGTTGTATAAGGTTTTATCTTGTTGTCGTTTATTTAAAACAACACCATACCTACAATAAACAGCAACAGTAAACACAAACTGACAATAAAGGTTTTTTTCAACCACCCCGCCTGTGACCAGAAAAAACCCAGGCTGGATTTTTTCC
>CAYLNS010000122.1:4366-7870 GCA_964385115.1 uncultured Methylomarinum sp. | reverse complement strand
TTGCCGGATAAGGCATTAACTAAATGCAAAGTCAAAGGTGCCGCCTGAGCATTGACTGTGACGGATAACAACAAAAGAGCTATCCATAAAAAACATGCCTTTGCTCTGTTTTTCACAACATTGGTGCTGGGTATTTGAGTAGCCATAGGAACAGTTATATTAAAAAAACGATACGCTAAATTTAGAGGATCCTTATTGAAAAGAATTGCCATAGTTCACAATTCGCTAAAAACATTACAAACTATGTTTTTAATTCGAAACTGGTCACATAGTACGAATCATTCCTTAAATATAAATTTATTAAAATTGCATATTGATTCAATGTTTTTTATGATGCAGCCATGATTAAACAGCAAAACTTCACCTTAAAAAGTCAATGGGCTAAAAGGGTTGAGATACAGTCAGATATTTTACAAACCAGCCCAGACCTGGTATTTATCTTCGAAACACTCCTTAAAAAACGACCAGAAATTACTCAGTTATCCGTTAACCGACACAATGGTGTTGCGATTATCGATTTTAATGCTGATAAATTAAGCACAGACAGTCTGTTTGACATTGTTGATGTAATACTGGGAAATCTTAAATCCAAATCAGTAAAAAAAACTAAAGTTAAACCTGAGTGGGCCTCGAGTGATGTAATAAAAGAAATCAGCTTGAAAGTGGACGGGATGAGTTGTCCGGCGTGTGCGGCACTGATTAAAGTATCTTTAAAAAAACATCAGAAAATTTTGGATGTTAATGCTGATTTTGAGACTAAAGACGTAGTTGTTTACGGTACACTGGGCAAAGCAGAAATAATACAAATGATTGAAGAATTAGGATACAAACATATCAATGAAAACTGAAGACAGAGTGATTGAACTGGAAATTAAAACCTCTTACCAGGAAGAACTGCTGGATAGTTTAAATAAAACGGTTGCCATGCAGCAGCAACAGATTCAAAAACTGGAGGAAACCTGTAAATTACTGCATGAAAAAATAAAATCGGTTCGGGAAGATGGTCAGCTTAAAGAACAAAATGAACAACCGCCTCATTATTGACAGGAGGCCAAACTATAATATGAAATCCTTATAATTTAACATAATATACATTATGCGAAGTATTATTTTATTATCGCTCACTATCCCCCGGCTACTTTTGGCCAGATGGCAACTACATCATGCTCATTCAAATATGTGCTATTTCTATGCTCCGGCGCGATATAAACGCCGTTTACCATGACCAGAAATGCCAAGTCGTCTGAAATTCCCATCTGATCAATCAATTGTTGAAGCGTTGTTTTTTCTTCGATATCTACGCTTACGGCATGCCCCTGGCTTCCAGCTGGCAAAAGTTTTTGTAAACTGGCATAAAGCTTAAAAGTGACTTGCATCAAGATAGCACCAGTCTATTTTCCAACCAGGCTTCCATAATACGACTGGGATTATTTAACAGCCTTGATTTCCACTTTCCCAGTCGGGTTCTGTTTTGTATCAGACCGCGTATAACGCCGACATGCTCGGTAAAGCCGATGGTCGTGGCGCCTATCAGTATGTCATCATAAAACTGCAGATTTATGTATCGATAGTTTTCTGAGTCATATAGTTCGGCTGATTCACAGTTTGCATCGCCCATCCATAATCCAAATGACGTGGATATTAGTCCCAGTGTATCCAGTACATTCATATTGACAGAGCCATGATGGACCGCCTGCTGATGACCCAACATATTTAAAGCTGCAATGCGTGCATGTTCCACAGCCGTTGGTTGAATGGCCTGGACTGTTTTTCTGCCAGTAGAAAAATCAAGCGCCTGCGCCACATCACCGGCAGCATAAATATCTTTTATATTGGTCTGCATATGGGAATTAACCAGGACACCATGATCAGTCTCGATTGAACTATGTGTTAAAAAGTCTATATTGGCCTGAACTCCGGTCGCACACACCAGCAAATCAGCAGAAATCACCTGACCTTGGCTTGTTTCTATTGATAGCTGTTGTTCATTGCCTTGCCTGACCTGAGTGACACCTGTGGATGTTAACACCCGGATGCCTTTATTCTGGCACCATTGTTTGATGAGATTGCCGGCTTTTTCGTTCATCATTCTGGGCACCATTCGATCGCCTTTTTCAATGACGGTTACTTTGGCCCCGCTTTTGGCTAAGGCTTCCAGTACGATACAACCGATAAAACCGGCGCCCATCAGTACAACCTGCTTTCCCGGTTTGATATATCGGGCTATGTTTCTGGCATCAGACAAGGTCCAGCAGGTCTGAACGGCAGGCAAATCCAGCCCTTCAATCGGTGGTTTTATCGGTTTGGAACCGCTGGCAATCAATAATTTATCAAAATAAAGGCTTTTGCCGTTTTGTAAAACAAGACGTTTATAAAGGCTCTGAAGTTGAACAACCTGAGCTTGTAACAGTTGGATATTTAATTGTTGATAGTGGTTGGGCTTTTTACGCAGATAAGTCCCCTGCTCTGCAATATTTTTACTGAGATAATAAGGGATAGCCATGCGCGAATACGGCGGCTCAGATTCATTGCCAATCAGAATAATTTCGATATTCTGATTGTGTTGACGCAAAGTTTCCGCCGCGACAACGCCAGCCGGCCCGGTACCAATAATAATGTGTCTTGCTATATTCATAATGCCAGACGTTTTAAGGTATCTTGCTGCGGAACGCCTTGTTCATTCCAGCCCCGCAAGCGGTAATAATCAGGAAGCATTTTGCCTAATTCATTGACCCGGCCTTTGGCAGGTCCGGTTTTTGCGGCATCTTTCAACAAACGTTTGGGCAAACAATCATCTTTGGCTGAAAGCCCGGCTTGCAGATTAAAAACTCTTTCCAGGTTCCAGATGCGTTCGCCGACTTCAAGCAGTTTATCAGTTGACCATTCACCCTCACAGGCTGCATCAATCTGCGGAGCAATATCATCCAATGTCCAGGCAAATGTAGTAAATACACACAGCCCGCTGGAATCCACTGCTGCCGTGGCATCTTGAAATGCTTTTACCAATTCAGGCTTACCTTCGGTGGTTAATGGATCCGTTTTTTCAGGAACGCCCAGCACTTCTGAAGAGACGGTATAACCTCTTAAATGACAAGCGCCACGGTTGGATGTGGCATAGCCTAATCCCATACCTTGTATTCCTCTGGGATCATAGGCCGGAAATTCCTGCCCCTTAACTGTCATGGATAAATCGGGATTTCCATATTTCTCGCATAATCTTTTCGACCCCAGCCCCAGCTCCTTGCCAAAACCTTCGCCCCGGGCAGTCAGTTCTACCATTTTTACCAGTGCTTCGGCATTGCCAAAATTAAGCGCAATTCCCCCGGTATGCTGTTTATTAATCAGGCCGGATTCATAGAGTTCCATGGCGGCGGCCAGTGTGGAGCCAAATGAAATAGGATCAAAACCATCTTCATTACAAATAAAATTGGCATAGGTTAGCGCATCCAGGTCATCAATGCCTAAATCAGACCCCAGCGCCCAGGCCGCTTCATATTCCAGTCC
>CAYLNS010000122.1:0-4266 GCA_964385115.1 uncultured Methylomarinum sp. | reverse complement strand
GCCGGGAAATCCTTGATATTGGCCACGCCTTGAGTGCCCCTGACGGCAACCGCTTTTAAATTTTTGGAAGCCATCACCGTCCCTACGCCCGAGCGCCCCGCCGCCCGGTGCAGGTCATTGATAATCCCGGCATAAAGACAGCCTTGCTCGGCCGAGCGGCCAATACAGGCGATTCTGAGCAGTGGGTCCTGATGTTTCTGATGCAACAATTCATCCGTTTTCCATACCGAATGCCCCCACAGATCATTTGCCGGGCGCAGTTCAGCCTTGTCATTTTCCAGATACAGATAAACCGGCTGTTGTGATTTGCCTTCAAAAATAATCATGTCCCAACCGGCATTCTTAATTTCTGCACCGATAAATCCACCTGAATTAGAGCAGGCAATGGTGCCGGTTAAAGGGCTTTTGGTGACCACGGAATAACGCCCACCGGTTGCTGCCATGGTGCCGGTCAACGGCCCTGTAATCATGATGAGTTTATTATCAGGCGATAAGGCATCAATCGCAGGGTCAATTTCTTCATACAAATATTTGCTCCCCAAACCTCTTTGGCCCAGAAACTGGTCGGCCCATTCCATATTAAGCGCTTCAGCCACACAGGTTTTATTCGTCAGATTGACACGTAATACTTTTTGAGTCCAGGCCATGATTATTCACCTTGGTTTAGATTAAGCTGGGCAAATTTCTGCATCCGTTGATAGCCGGTTTGCTCGGCATCAATGTAGGTAATAGCATCTGTCGGACAGGCTTTGGCACAAGCTGGATCTCCCCCACATAAATCACATTTATCCACCTTGCCCGAGTCTGTATTGTAATTGATGGTGCCAAACGGACAGGAAATCGTACACACCTTACAACCAACACAAATATCCTCAATGACTTCTTTAGCCCCTGTCTCAAAATTATCGACAATGGCTTCTACCGGGCAGGCATGTAAACACCAGGCCTCACTGCATTGAGTACAGGTATAAGGCGAAAATCTTCCCAGGTCATGAAAGGTAAAAACCTTGATTCGTGACTTGGCAGGGTTAAACACCCCTTCCTTTTCATAGGAACAGGCCATTTCACATTGCAGACAACCTGTACATTGATAAGCATCAATATGTAAACTTTTAAGCATGATTTATATTCCTATTATTGTTGTTTTTCAGACTCGATTTCTTTTAAAAAATCATGTTTTCGTTTCAATGTTGGAAATAATAAAGTTTCTTCCAGATGAAAGCCCAGCCAGATAATAGGAATAGACAGGACCAGGTCCAGACCAAATTGGCCGCCAAAAATAAGACTCATGGCCGCTGTTCCAAACAAAAAACTGCCGACCAGATAATAATGGGTTCCCAATACAATTCCCAACAAAACCATGGTATGCGCTAAAATAATATGGATACTCATTGCAGCACCGACAGGTTTAATGGCATCGCTATGCCACATCAGGAAAACCAGTAATACCGCCATAAATGCACTGCCCCAGAAAACCAGCTCATATCGGAGTAAAGACTCATTTTCCTCCCCCGTGCTGATTTCCTTGGCTTTTTCACTTAACCAGGAACAATAAAAAAAGACAGGCGTCACGCATAACCAGTAAAAAAAAGAAAACCGGGCCGAAAATTCAGCCAACAGTTCGCCAATAAAGCATAATAAAACCAGTGTGACAAAAATTACTTCATTGATATAAACATAATGCAGCGCTTTATCCATACTCCAGTGTTTACGATGTGGCTTGTCTGACATAATCTGCTCCAGTTGATTTTTTCAAGGTGTCTTGCTATGTTCAAAACCATATGCTTTGCTGATTTCATTTAACAAGAGCCTGACAAGCAAAGCAAGAGTTTATTTATGAAGCCTACTGAAGATTCTAAAAAAAATATTGCTTTGGCAAAAAACCGTTTGTATCTTGATTGTTTCAAATTTATGCAATCGGACAAACTGGTATTGCCAACCATCCCAGACGTTGCCTTTAAAATTCGTCGGGCTATCAATGATGAAAAAGCCAACAACAGTAAAATTGCCAAGGTGGTGCAGATAGACCCATCTATTACCGCTCGTTTGATTAAAATAGCCAACAGTCCTTTATATCGGGGTCGCAGAAATATAGAAAGCTGCCCGGAAGCACTGACCCGGATAGGCTTGAAAGCTTCCCAGGATATTATTACAGCCTTTGCGCTGAAAGCTGTTTTTAAAGCCAGGTCGTATGCTATACGTAAAAAAATGCAGAATCTGTGGACACATAGCAGCTATGTGGCCGCCATCAGCGCTGTTCTGGCTCACAAAACGCCCGGTTTTGACCCGGACAGAGCCATGCTGGCAGGACTGGTTCATGATATAGGTATTGTCCCTATCCTGGCCTATGCCGACAGAAATATCGATATTCTCGACAGTCCCAAAGATTTAGCCGAAACCATCAAGGCCTTAAAAATTGACATTGGTGTGCAAATCATCAAAAAATGGGGTTTTCCGGAAGATTTTGAAGACGTTATTGTGAATTCTGAAAACTGGTATCGTGAAGGCGATGATGAACCCGACTATACCGATATTGTCATGATTTCTCAGTTACACAGCTATATCGGTAAGGTTGATGCCCGAAAAATGCCTAAAATGGATGAGTTACCTGCGTATAAAAAGCTGGCTGCCGGGCAGTTGGATGTCGATCAAAGTATCAATATACTGGATCAGGTCAAGGACGAAATTGAACATATCCGGCAAATGCTAGGCTGACAGTTCCTTGGATATCCAATCATTCACACAGATTAACAATTTACTGACCCGCTCCATACCGGCTTCAAGCCTTTTTGAACCGCAACAAATCATCAATGTCAGTGTTGTAAACGTATCCAACCATCCTCAAACACAGCAAAATCTGATTCAGGTACTCTATACAGATAAGTTAATTGAATTACTGACTGCATCAAAAGTTAATTTACAAGCTGGACAGCGTTTGCAGTTACAACTCGTAAAACTGTCTCCTGTACCAGAGTTTAAATTGATTGAGCCCACTACAAAATCAATCGAAACAGAAACTGCCAAAGCGGAAGTAATTATTCTCAAACAGGCAGCAGCACCTATCAAAACCATTCCGTTCATATCCCCGGCACAATTAAAGAACGGCTTAAAAGAGATGCCAGTCAAATTGCTCCGGCTTGAAGGACAAAGCATTATTGGACAAACAGTTTCTACCAGCCCGGAACACAAAAAACCGCCCTCTTCCCCCCGGATATTTCAAATGAACATCAAGCAGTTCAGCCCGGGAGATGTAAAAACGCTTAGCCGTTTGCAAAGTACTCAATCTGTTTTATTAGGTGTGGATAACAGTCACCCGGAACATTTCAAAATTATCCGACACAATCCCGCGCCCAGGACAACACCGATCATCAAACAGGTCATCAGGGAGTTGTTGCCACAGCAACAGTCCGTTACTGCCCTGCTGAATCAATTGGCTGTAGAAATCAAACAACTGCAAACCCATGAAAAAATCCCCGAAACATTAAAGCGGCTGGCAAACGAAATTCTGCAATCCATACCCCGCCAAAATCAAATAACGGATAAAAATGTATTGAAGCAACAAATACAGCGTTCAGGCATTTTTTTAGAAGCACAATTAAGCCAGCAGAATATTGATGGACTGCAGCATAATTTTAAACGGAAACTGCTTAATTTTTTGCAACAACTGAATCACACCATCCAACAAAACCAGAACAGCGAAATACCTTCAGACAAGTTATTAAACCTGCTAAAAAATCTACAGCAAAAAAACAACCAGTCTCTGGCAGGCATCACGCTTGACCAGTTACAATCTCTGCCAAAAGAAGAGGGTGGTAAACAAAACTGGCTGCTGGAGTTGCCTTTTAACTTTAATGGCAAGATGGATAAAATTGCCTTGCAAATCGAGCAGGAATCTTCTCCCGAAAAGACTCAGAAGAAAAACAGCTGGTCGGTCACGATTACCGTAACACCCCCAGGTCTTGGAACCATTTACTGTCAATTAAATTGTCTTGATCAGGTTATCAGTTCACGCTTCTGGAGTGAAGACAGCGTAACCGTAAAAAAAATTGAAGATAATCTGCAATATCTGAAAAATCAAATGGATAAACAGGATATCAAGATGGGCGTCATGCGGGTTCAGCAGGGAAAGCCGGAGCAGCAAAAATCAATACAGACATCGTCTGGTTTATTTGATGAACAGGCATAAAGTGGATTTACTCATATTGAGTCAGTTTTTGCTGACTTTAATGATATAACTGATGTTACGCAGTAACTTTTCCCTCATTC
>CAYLNS010000121.1:0-7949 GCA_964385115.1 uncultured Methylomarinum sp. | reverse complement strand
AGATACAAAACAGGATGATTGCCGCGGCATAAAAAAAGGCAGTTATAAAATATAACTGCCTGAGGTATTAGGAAGAATATAACGCAACTTTTAGCTGTATGACCTTAAAAGTTAGATTAATAATAGCAATGAATAAGGTCATTTAAAATGTGACATATTGTCGCAGTGCAGAATTAATACCGTATTAATTATTTTGAAACTGAATATAACCTGAATATATGCTTGCTCAAGTGTTGCCTAAATCTGAAATATCCATTCGGGAAAACCTGAAATGGTTATTTATTCTTAGAAATCTGATAATTTTTGCCGAAGTATTTCTGATTTTTATTGTGACGACCGGATTGGGGGTCAAATTACCTCAAGAGCAGTTATGGCTGGTTGTGTTTTCGGTTGCCGCCGTCAATCTGTATACCTGGATGCGCCTGCAAACGGATGAGCCTGTGACTGAACTGGAGATTTTTTCTCAGATTTCCATCGATGTTTTAGCGATGGCATCCATGCTATATCTTACCGGAGGCGCTTCCAATCCCATTATCTGGGTGTTTCTATTGCCACTGATTGTTACCGGTATCATGCTGCCGCAAAATTATACCTGGTATATGGTGATTCTGACATCTTCTATCTATACTCTATTGATTGGTTTTAATATCCCATTGCCGGCCATCGAGCCTCATATGCCCGATCCTGACTTATTAACGGAAAAGATGAATCATCAACTGCATTTGATGCGTGATCGTCATTATTTCAATCTGCATATATTCGGTATGTGGTTTGGTTTTGTATTCAGTGCAGGATTAGTTGCCTTTTTTGTCATTGAGCTGTCTAAAACCTTAAAAGAGCGTGAACGGCATCTGGCTGAAGCGCGGGAAAATGCCTTGCGCAATGAAAAAGTGGTTTCTCTAGGCACGTTGGCGGCCAGTGCCGCTCATGAGATGGGTACGCCGCTGGGAACCATTGCCATTTTGACGCATGAGCTGAAACAGGAATATCCGGAACACCGATATCCGGATTTACAGGAAAAATTAGCCATCATGACGCAGCAGATTGAGCGCTGCAAAGAGGCGCTTTCATTAATGTCGGCTTCGGCCGGTAAAATGCGTGCCGAATCAGGGAATATCATGCCGGTCGGTGAATATATTGATGAGATACTCAATTTATGGCGCGCGGATAACCCCAAAACAAAATTGAATTTATTTATAGGTACTGATAACGCCGCAGATGCCCAGATTATTGCGGAAAGAACACAGACGCATGCCATTATCAATATATTGAATAATGCAGCTCAGGCCACGCCCGATGAACAAGGAATCGAGTTTCATGCCTGTTGGACCCAAAAAGAGTTACATATCACAATCAGGGACTTTGGCCCGGGAATACCGCCCGAATATCTGAATCTGGTCGGCCAGCAACCTGTCGCCAGTAAAAAACAAGGAATGGGGGTTGGGCTATTATTAACCTATTCCACCATCAAACGTTTAGGCGGTACAATCAGTTTTGAAAATCTGGAGACAGGCGGCGCCAGAGTTGAAATATATTTGCCGATAATCAGTGCAATAGATCAGGAGAATGAATATGACATCAATGGACAAGGATAAAGCCCAACTATTATTGGTTGATGATGATGAAATCTACTGTTCGGTATTAAAGCCGGCACTGGAAAAAAGGAATTTTCAGGTCAGTGTGGCGCATAATGTGGAAGAAGGGATTCAGCTGGCTGAGGATACTTATCCGGAATATGCGGTGATTGATTTACGTATAGGTTTTGATTCCGGACTGGAGATGGTCAAGAAGCTTATCTCTTTAGACAGCAATACCCGAATTGTTATTTTAACGGGCTTTGCCAGTATTGCGACAGCCGTCGAAGCGATTAAACTGGGTGCGATTCATTATTTGACCAAACCGGCCAATGCCGATGAAGTGGTGAGTGCTTTATATAAGAATGAAGGCGATACTTCGGTTTCAATCAACGAAAACCCGTTATCTGTCAAGCGCTTGGAATGGGAGCACCTGCAAAAAGTTTTGATGCAGCATGATGGCAATATATCGGCTGCCGCCCGCGCTTTGAATATGCACCGCAGAACCTTGCAGCGCAAACTGGAAAAAAAACCCGTCAGAGAATAGAACTTAATGCCACAGACCACTGATATGCCAGTGAGGGGGGCGGTTTACCGCGTTGCCGATTGTATCATGATGATATTTCAGCTTGTCGCCGAGATTGATTTTAGGCCGGTCTTTCAAGTCGGTTTTCAACGACTGTAATCTTAACACCCTTTCCTCGGTCGGTGGATGCGTTCGTAATACTGAAGGCACCGGTTCCCGTCGGCCGGGCATGAATATATGCTCCATCCAGTCTCCCTGGCTGGCTTCTATTTTTAATAAGGCGCTGATTAATGAATCCGGGTCACCGGTTAAATGGACGGCATTAAGGTCAGCATTAAATTCTCTGGTTCTGGATAAAGACAGTTGCGCCAGGGCGCTTAAATTGGGAGCAAACAGCAATAAAAAAATGGCAAACCAGTTGATATTGACCTCTGAGAGCATGATTAACGGTAAATTCATGAATAGTAGAATTTGGCCGAATAATGAAAACATGCTGGTTGTGCGACTGAACATGTCAGCAAGGCCCATCACCCATAAATCATTATTTTGAATATGACTGATTTCATGAGCCAGAACTGCAGTAAGTTCGTTAAGATTCAGCTGCCTGAGCAGGCCGTCTGTCAGGGCAATGGCAGATTCATTTTTGGTGCCGACAGCAAAAGCATTTAGAATCTGGCTGGGAATAATATAAAGTCTGGGGATAGTTGTCAGCTCTGCACGATGAGCCAGAATATTAATGGCTTCAGCCAGAGCAGGCATCTGCTCTGGCTGAACAGGGCGGGCGCCATAAAGATTCATGACCAGTCGCGGTGCAATGAATGAGTTCAGCAATACGCCCATGAAGCCGGTCAAAAGAAATATTATCACTCCGTCGCTGCCCCATAACAACCAGCCTAACAGAGCAAAAAAGCCCGCCATGACCATCAGCAATAGTAATGATTGCAAACGGTTCAGCCAGGCATGTTGCTGCCATTTTGCAAGATTAATGGGCTGATGATTTACCATCGGGTTGATTCAAGTTGCTGTAAACGCAGATGCAGTTTATCCAGCTCCTCCATCAAGTCCAGAGCCAGCGCAGCGCCTGCAATATTGACGCCCAGGTCATGTTGCAGTCTTAATGCGCGTTTTACCCGAAACACGCTGACGCCCTGGAAACGCCATTGTCCGGGAGATGTTCCTGTGGCGGAAGGCTCAACCAGCCCTTGCTCGACAAAATCATAAATCTGTTCGGCCGGTAGCTGGCAGGCTTTGCATAACTCTGCCAGCGTTAATTCAACATCCTCTTCCAGTACATCACCAGACAGTAAAGATAAAATCTGATTATTCATAACAGTTACACTCCCAGTTTGGCGCGTGGGTTAAACGGTACAGCTTCGGCAAAATCTTTATAGGCCTGCTTTGCTTTTTCTGTGTTGGCAGGTGGCAGGGCTATTTGCAATACCACATATAAATCACCAGGCGACTTGCCAGGGATACCGCGGCCTTTCAAACGCATTTTTTTGCCGGCTTGTGATTCCGGTGGAATTTTCATATCCACAGGGCCGGTGGGCGTCGGTACTTTTACTTTGGCGCCTAATGCTGCTTCCCAGGGTGCAACCGGTAAATCGAGATAAACATCTTTTCCTTCCACCCGATAAAAAGGATGCGGATTAAATTCTATTTCCAGATACAGGTCACCGGCCTGGCCTTTGCCCATCCCCGCGCCGCCTTGCCCTGCCAGACGTAAATGCTGGCCTTGACGGACCCCTTTGGGGATATGTACATTTAAGGTTCTTTCCTTAAGATGAGGGCGTCCATCAGGGCCCATTTCTGAATGTTTCAGGGTTAAGGTTTTTGATGCGCCTTTGTAGGCATCTTCAAGATCAATAAAAACCTTGGCATGGGTATCTTCGCCACGCATATTATATTCACGGTATCCTGTTTGCTGCCCGCCAGCCTGAGAGTAACCGGCACGGCCAAATAATTCTTCAAAAAAATCACTGAATCCCGCAGCATCGGCGCCGGTAAAACCGCCACCGTGAAATTCAAAGCCCTGATCCCAGTCAGGCGGCGGATTAAAATCCTGTCCGGCTTTCCAGTTAGCGCCGAGTTGATCATAGGCCGCTCGTTTTTCAGGGTCTTTTAATACTTCGTAGGCTTCACCCACTTCTTTAAAGCGTTCTTCGGCATCCGCCTCTTTGCTGACATCGGGGTGATATTTTCGAGCCAGTTTGCGATAGGCTCTTTTAATTTCATCCTGGGTGGCATCGCGTTTAACCCCCATGATTTTATAATAGTCTTTAAATTCCATTGTTATCCGTTATTAAAAAGTGGTTGTCAGGTGTCTGGACTGGCCGGCGCAAAGGCCGGCCAATCCCGTTTTTACCATCCTAAAGTGATATAACGCTGCATATTGCCCTGTCTGATTAACAACAGAACACGTTTTTTGCTTTTGCTGTCCACAACAGCGCGTTTAAACTCTGCCGCATTGCTTACTTTTTTACGGTTTACCTGCAAGATGACAGTACCCGGACGAATACCTGCCAGGGCGGCAATTGAACCCGGGCGGACTTCCGTCACGATAACACCTTCTTTGGCATTAATATTAAATTGTTTTGCCAGCTCCTTGCTGATTGTCTGTACCGTCAGCCCTAATTCATCAGAACTTTGAGCCGGTGCCTGGGCAACCTGCAAAGATTTATCCAGCTTTCCAATGGTGACTTTCAAGACCTTCTTCTGGCCGTCACGCAGGATGGTCAAATCCACACGACTGCCGGGAGGTGTTAATGCCACGCGGTTGCGAAATTCACCGACATCGGTGACTTTAGCGCCACGGTAGGCAATCACTACATCCCCTTGTTTCAGACCTGCCTGAGCAGCCGGTGAACCATCGGTCACCTGGGCAATCAGTACGCCTTCGCCGGCTTTCAGGCCAAAAGATTCGGCCAGATCAGAGGTCATCTGCTGGATAACCACTCCTAAATAGCCACGGGTCACTTCGCCATGCTCAATCAACTGATCGGCTACAGCGCTGGCCAAGCGGATGGGAATGGCAAAGCCGATACCCATATAACCACCGCTACGGCTGAAAATAGCCGTATTCATACCTATGACTTCACCATAAATATTAACCAGCGGACCGCCGGAATTTCCGGGGTTGATGGCGGCATCTGTCTGAATAAAGTCTTCATAATCATTGATGCCGATACCGGTACGCCCTTTGGCACTGACGACACCGACCGTCAGCGAATAACTCAAACCAAAAGGGTTGCCCACGGCAATAACCCATTCACCAACTTCCAGACTGGCTGAATCACCTTTTTTCAGAGCCGGATGTTCGCTGGTTTTGATTTCGATGACGGCAACATCCGATTGTGGGTCGCGGCCGGTTATCTTGGCGATATATTCTTTGCCATTTTGAAACTTGACGCGGATTTTATCGGCATGTTCGACTACATGGTTATTGGTCAGTATATAGGTTTTATCCGATAAAACTCCGTCTTTAACCTTATAAACAAAGCCGGAACCCTGACCCATTACCCGGTTTTGCCTTGGTGGAGCCTGTGGGGTTGGCGGGACAGGCGCGCCGGGTAATTGGTCGCCAAAAAAGCGTCTTAAAAAATCATCCCCAAACGGACTTTGCGGGCCGAAAGGTGTTGCGAATTGTTGGGGAACCCGCTGTGGCATTTTTGCTTCAACCTGGATAAAAACCACCGAGGGTGAAACTTTTTTGGCAACCGAGGCAAATGCCCGGCTGGTCTTTTTCAGGCTTTCTACACCATTATCCTGGGCAGCCTGGGCCGTTAAACTGATAAAACAAAAAAACAATAGCAATCGGGCCATTGAACTGATTTTCATGGCTTACTCCTTTGATTAAAATAAAAAGTAACTACCTAACGTTTTTTAAAATAAAAATATTTTAATATCAGTTGCTTACGGAAGAAGTGAATGTAACAGGGATGTCACATTCAAGCCTGCACGGATGTGTACGGCGTCTTCTGGAGTAAGTGACTGATATTAAATATCCAAAACGTTGAATAGTTGTAATAAAAAAAGGGAACCAAGCTGAATAGCTATTTTTTTAATTGCAGTTTGGCTTCATCCCATAACTCATCCAGTTCAGACAATTTCATCTGTCTGAGTTCCCGACCGGTAGCCTCTACCTGCTCTTCAATATACTGAAAGCGGCGGCTGAATTTACGGGTTGCCTCTCGCAAAGCAATTTCCGGATTGACGTTAAGATGACGTGCCAGATTCACAACCACCAGCAATAAATCCCCTATCTCTTCCTGTATATGGGGTTGATTACCAGAAATCCAAGCCTCTTTGACTTCATCCAGTTCTTCCTGCACTTTTTCAAATACAGGTTCAACCTCCGGCCAATCAAAACCATGGCTGGCCGCGCGATTTTGTATTTTTTCGCATTGCACCAGTGCCGGCAGATTAGTAGCAACACCGTCGAGTACGCTTGCTGGTGAGTTTTCGGAATTTTTAGCCTGGCGTTCCTCGGATTTGGCCTGTTCCCAGGCTTGCTGGCGTTGCGCATCGGTTTCATAACGCTCATCCCCAAAAACATGGGGGTGACGTCTGATAAGTTTTTCGTTGATGGCTTGTGCTACCTGTTCAAAGCCAAAAAGGCCCTGTTCTTCAGCAATGCGGGAATGAAAAACAACCTGCAACAATAAATCGCCCAGTTCTGAGCGCAAATCATCCAGGTCATTGCGCTCAATAGCATCGGCTACTTCGTAGGCTTCTTCAAGAGTGTAGGGAATCAGGCTGGTAAAATCCTGTTGTAAATCCCAGGGGCAGCCCTTTTCAGGGTCACGAAGCCTGGCCATAATCGCCAATAATTGTTCAGTTTGTTGCAAACTCAAAATGAAGTTCCGAAATTTTCCAGATAGCGTTGCTGAAAATCGCCTAAAGAAAAGAAATGGTTCTGGGTGCCGTGATGTTCAATTTTAATAGCGCCCAATAACGATGCGATACGTCCGGTGGTTTCCCAGTCGTATTCGTTTATCAATCCATACAATAATCCGGCTCTGAAGGCGTCGCCGCAACCGGTCGGGTCGTTAATTGCTTTGGCTTTAGCTGATGGAATGTCGATGCATTGGCCATTGGCATATATTTTAGAGCCTTGTGAGCCCAGCGTGATAATCAGTGCATCGACCTTTTCTGCCAGTTGATCAAGCGTCAGGCCGGTTCTTTCCATCATCAGCTCGGATTCATAATCATTAAAGGTCGCATAAGTTGCCAGATCCATAAATTCCATTAATTCGGCACCATCAAACATCGGCATGCCCTGGCCCGGATCAAAAATAAACGGAATATTCAGCTCTTTGAACTGACGGGCATGTTCCTGCATTCCCTGTTTGCCATCGGGCGATACGATACCGATTTCAATATCGGCATTTTCGGGGACGATATTCTGGTGGGATTCATTCATGGCGCCGGGATGAAAAGCGGTAATCTGATTATCATCCTCATCCGTTGTGATATAGGCCTGGCCAGTGTAATGGCCATCGACTATTTTAATGTAGTCTGAAGATATACCGCACTGGCTCAGCCATTGGGCATAAGGTTCAAAGTCATGGCCGACGGTTGCCATTATCGACGGTTCCTCACCCAGCAGTTTCAGATTGTAAGCGATATTTCCGGCGCAGCCTCCGTATTCACGGCGCATATTGGGCACCAGAAAAGACACGTTCAGCATATGCACCTTATCCGGCAGAATATGATGTTTAAATTTGTCATGAAACACCATAATGGTGTCATAGGCCATGGAACCACAAATTAATGCACTCATTTTATTTCCCGTTTTTTATTTAAAATGTAACTGATATTGTAATTACTCAGCGTATTCAGGTATTTAA
>CAYLNS010000120.1:0-8039 GCA_964385115.1 uncultured Methylomarinum sp. | reverse complement strand
ACACATCCATCACCAGCTTTTAACCCAGTCTCCGGCTTTAACCTTGCGTATTTTAATCGGGATTTCCATGCTGCCACTGGCAAACATGGCGTTAACGGATTCCAACTTCAATAAACCTATAGGCTCTTTTTGACTTCCAGGCTGTCCCAATCCTTGCATCAAGCGGGATCCGGCATAAACGACCAGTGTATCTCCCGGTTTGAGCTTGTCTTGCGCACCTGCGGCGATGACGACCTGGTTGTTTTCAATCTTAACCACTCTGGCGGTAAAAGGATAACAGCCAAATACCCGCCGGATATCATCGCTGGCCGACTGGATAATCTGGCTGATTTTTTGTCCTGCCGGTGTTGCTTTAAAACGCTCACTACCGACCGCATAGCCCGAAGGTATCCAGACATCACCCAGTATCGAGTCTGAATAACGATGCTGAAACAACAAGCTACCACTTAAGCCATCATGAACATAAATATCAATAGTAATCCCGCGTCTGGCCACAACATCCCTGACGGCTGATTTGATTTGAGCAAGAATCCCCGCGCCCCTGACATATTCGGTCGACTCGACCTCAAAGTCTCTAATCACACCGGACAATACAAACTGACTATTATTCTGTCTGGCCAGATCCAGTATGGTTGAATCACCATAATCACTGTCTGAGACAATTTCGGGCGCCAGGTCGGGTCTTGAATACAAGACGGTTCGCGTCTGGTTTCTGCCGATAAAATCTCCTGATTCCATCAACTGATTCATAATCTCACGAGGAATACCGCTGTATAAATCCTGAGATTCATTGCCGCTGATTTGTCCTGTCGTCACCAATGGAAAAGCGGTGGCGACAATTCTTTTCTTATAAGGCGGCTGGCAAAATGAATCATTGGAAATCACCGTGACAATCTGCACATGATAGCGGCCATTTTCCTGCCATTCATCAACCACCTTGGTATTGGCAACTAAATGGCTGGAATTTTGCTCCGCCCCCCCTAAAGAAACGGCTTTCCTGATAGCAACCTGAATTGCCTGTACCCTGGCTTCAATCAACGCACCTTTTTGAATAACCGCCTGTCCTTCCGTTGTGACAACCTTAGCCTGTTTCTCCACTGGTTGCTGGTCAGACTGCTGAGTCAGCCCAGCGCATGCCTGTAGCAATAACAACAACGGAACAATGAATATTTTTAACATTTTATTTAGGGGGAAATGCCGTGATAAGGAGGTAATTTCCTAACACTCTGGCGGAAGAATTCAGCATCCATTCGCTATCATACAAACCTGCATTCAATAACATCCTGTCCAGCCTGTTGGTTTTACGACTGAAGCCCGATATAGAAAACTGACCACTGCAATCCGGCTGAGCACAGGCCAGATTAACCGTTTTGGCGGTCGCCTGCCGAAATCCAATCCGGGTAAAAGCCAGCTTGTTCTCATCCCTCAAACAGCGTTTGACGGTTGCCACATCATCCATGCAGCTTCTGAACTTATCGGTTACTGTCAACTTTAAAGACACCTGAGAACCGCCTGTCAGTCTGCGAGACTGCATTTTGGCTCCCCTTAAAAAAGTATCCAGATAAACCCTGAAAACTTCATCTTTAACAACCTGCCCAGCTATGCTTTGCCCGCTGTGAGTTGTTTGCTGATAAAGAAGCCGGGCCAACTGCCGGTAAGCTGACAGCGCCGCTTTTTGTTCCGCTTTAAATCGACTGGCTTTTTTTGACAGGCCCGCCTGCGGCTGAATCTGACTGCTGGCCGAGGCCGTCAAGATAACATCAGCCTGCACTTTTTTTTCTGACAACGAGGCGCAGCCGGAATTAAATAACAACACGCCGATGCTTAACAGCCCGTACAAGCCAAATTTCATTACTTTACTCCTGTTCATATTCATAAATACTTCATCGGCTTGACAGGCTATTTCTTGAGGATTAGTTTTTAAGGAATCGCTGATTTAATCACGATTCCTGTGGCACAGGATGTACCACCATCTTATGAATTCATTGCCTGGTCATTATTACCCGCTTCCATGGTCCATAATTTTTCCAGTTGGTAAAATTCTCTGGCCTGTGCAGTCATCACATGCAGAATAATATCGCCTAAGTCCAGCAATACCCAGTCAGAACCCTGCTCGCCCTCAAATCCTGGATGAGTAACCCCTTGTTTTTTAACTTTTTCTGACACATATTCACACAGCGACCGCGCATGCCGCTCTGAGGTTCCTGTCACCAGAACCATATAATCGGTAATACTGGTTTTATCCCGCACATCCAGCACGGTAATATTCTGACCTTTGCGCTGATCCAGTTCATCGGTCACGATTTTCAATAATTCTTCTGTCTGCATTCAATTTCCTGATGTTTGATATAAATGATGTTTGTTAATTTCCTGAATGATACAGTCGGGCAATAAAAACCGGGTATCTAGCCCCGCTGCAACCAGTTTACGTATCCTGGAGGCCGAAATATCCAGCTGCGTCACCGGAAAAAAATATAACAGCCCTGCCTGTCTCCGTCTCAGGCTTTCCAACTGTTCTGTTTGTCGGTGCTGTAGCCAGGGCGATACCTCGACAGGCTGAAAACCGGGCCTGGTCATGACGACAACATGAGCCAAATCAAACAAATGCTGCCACTGATACCAATTTGTCAAACCGGCAAATGCATCGGTGCCGATAAACAACAGTATAGGTGAATCGGCAAATTCTGCTTTTAATGAAGCCAGGGTATCAACCATATAGGAAGGTCCATCTCTGTCTAACTCCCGCCGGTCAGCCAACCAGCCCGGCATATCCTTTATAGCCAGCTGCAGCAGATGCAATCGCATTTCTGCCGATACATCCGGTTCCTGACGATGTGCTGGAATTCGACAGGGTATCAGCCGGAGTTGTTCCAACTGGAAAAATTCTTTAACTTCCAAGGCACTTCTAAGATGTCCATAGTGAACCGGATTAAAGGTCCCCCCGAAAACCCCCAGCATTATTGCCTGATCTGGCCATCACCCAGCACAACATATTTCAAAGTCGTCAGACCATTTAATCCGACCGGCCCGCGCGCATGAAGCTTATCGGTACTGATACCGATTTCAGCGCCCAGCCCGTATTCAAAGCCATCGGCAAATCGGGTTGACGCATTAACCATCACCGAGCTGGAATCCACTTCCCTTAAAAAACGGCGCGCCAGGGTGTAATTTTCTGTCACAATCGATTCGGTATGTGCTGAACTGTATTGATTAATATGCGCAATGGCTTCATCAATACCCGCTACGACTTTAATGGATAAAATGGGCGCCAGATATTCTGTTTTCCAGTCTTCTTCGCTCGCCCGCTTGCATTCCGGGATTAATGCACAGGTTTTTAAACAACCTCGCAACTCCACACCCTTACTTTGATATTGCTTACCCAAAACCGGCAGAACCCGAGCCGCAATCTGCTCATCTACCAGCAGGGTTTCCATGGCATTACAAACCCCATAGCGATGGGTTTTGGCATTAATCGCAATTGCTACAGCCTTGTCAAAATCAGCCTCACCATCAATATAAACATGACAAATGCCATCTAAATGTTTGATAACGGCAATGGTGGCATCGCGGCTGATTCTTTCAATCAGACCTTTACCCCCCCGAGGCACAATCACATCCACATATTCATCCAGCGTGATTAACTCGCCTACCGCAGCACGATCGGTTGTTTCCACCACCTGTACCGCTGCAACTGGAAGCCCTGCCTCACTCAAACCCTGCTTAACGCAGGCGGCAATTGCCTGATTGGAATGAATCGCTTCCGAACCACCCCGTAAAATACAGGCATTGCCCGATTTCAGACAGAGTGCCGCCGCATCAACAGTCACATTGGGACGTGATTCATAAATAATGCCGATAACGCCTAATGGCACCCGCATCTGCCCCACCTGAATACCGCTGGGGCGATAATTCAAATCCGTTATGCTGCCGACCGGATCAGCAAGCGCCGCTATTTGTTTAAGCCCATCAATCATGGAATCAATGGTTGCAGGCTTCAACTCCAACCTGTCCAGCAAAGCACTTTCCAGACCGTTTTTTTGCCCGGCCTCCAAATCTTTCTGATTCTCTCGGGTTAACACATCACGATTACTTTGCAAAGCCTCGGCAATTTTAAGCAACGCCAGATTTTTTGTAGCCGTTTCCGCCCTGCCCATCGCGCGGCTGGCTTCCCGGGCCTGCTGCCCCAGTTGTTGCATATACTGTTTGATATCCATCATTTGCACCAAATGATTTTTTAAAACCCAGCATTATAACTTTTCGCGACAACTTCTCAACAATCCTGACACATTCCTCCTGCTACCAGTTTATGCCCAGTAACAAAAACACCACCATCATTGCCATTGCTTTTAAGGTCCACATCTCCTGTGAACAGGAATTATAGGCATCCATAATCATCTCGACACGATTGTTCACCTGATCCTGCATATGAATTTTATTTTTCATCATCACTCTCCTCATACTATTGATATTGATAACTACGCATTTGTCCGATCAACACTCCCTGAATTTCCACCTGATCCGGCCGGTATGTCATTGCCGACATTTTTGCATTAGCCGGAATCAACATCACTTTATCCTGTTCCTGCTGAATATATTTCAGTGTTGCCTCCGCCTTCTCAACCAATGCCACGACAATTTCACCATTACGAGCATGCATACGCTGCTCTATCACCACCCAGTCGCCATCAAAAATACCCGCCTCAATCATGGAATCACCCTGCACCTTTAACACATAACAAGGTCGCTCACTTTTTAACTGTTCCGGCACGACTATTTTCTGGTTATCCTCAATTGCTTCAATCGGCCTGCCGGCGGCAATTTTCCCCACCAAAGGCAAAGCATCTTTTTCCTGCTGCTGATGCTGCACAGCTGACTCAGTCAAGCGTATCCCCCGCTTTTGCCCTGAAAACGGCTCCACCAGCCCGGCTTCAACCAAGGCTGTAATATGTTTATGCATAGAACCTCTTGAAGCCAGCCCAAGCGCCTGACATAATTCATCGATTGTCGGCGGATGCGAAAAATTCTCCTGGCTGTTACATAAAAATTCATAGATTTCCCGCTGCCTGCGGGTTAACTGTGCCATTTGTTATCCTTTGATGTTGTCGATGGATTTAATATAGCAAAAAACAACAAAATAGAGAACAAAAAGAGAACTTTAGAGAGGGTAATTCATCTGTTTTCTAAAAAGATTATTCTAATCAATCAGATATAAAACTATTAAATCTTTTCTTAACGGCAATCCTTGCCTGTTTTTATACCAACCAGTGAATAACCAACCCTAAAACCCTGGTTACTTTTCGTCTCATTGCTTTTTTGTGACCCAATTCTCAGTTTTATCTCTATTGCTTAACCATACTTCTTATCAAACAATGATTGAACACGTTCTTTCTCCTCATTTGTTTTTAGTGGCGTAGCAATCCGAAGCTCAGGCTGTACTTAGGTACAGCCTTTTTTTTGCCCTTTTTTCAGCAAAACTCTGCGTTAAATACCCCAGACAGGTAAAATACCGGCACCAATTAACCGATATTACCCGCAAATACCTCCTTCACGCGCTCCTGACCAATGCTTAATATTATCTGGCTTTTCTTTTTTTTATCGGCTTTTGTAACGGCCCTGATCAAATTATTTGTCTTTGGTAACCAGGATATTTTCACCCAGATGATGTCCGCCCTGTTCACGCTGTCTAAAACCGCCTTTGAAATATCAATCGGATTAACCGGTATTCTGGCGCTGTGGCTGGGCATCATGAAAATCGCCGAACGCAGCGGCTTTGTTCAGCTGCTGACCCGTTTACTGACCCCGCTTTTTCAGCGACTGATGCCGGAAGTGCCTGCCAACCACCCTGCATTGGCCGCCATTGTTATGAATATATCAGCCAATGCCCTGGGCCTGGATAATGCAGCCACCCCGTTAGGCATCAAGGCCATGCAGGAACTGCAAAAAATCAACCCTCATCCCGAGACGGCCAGTAATGCACAGATTTTGTTTCTGGTGATTAATACCTCGGCGGTCACCTTATTTCCGGTGACCATTTTTACCTTTCGGGCGGAACTGGGGGCCGCCAACCCTACCGATGTATTTATCCCCATTCTGATAGCTACCTATATTTCTACTTTAGCCGGATTACTGTCCGTCGCCTGGATGCAGAAAATAAACCTGCTGGACAAGGTGATTATCGCCTACCTGTCTGTTTTTACCTTGCTGATTGCCAGCATTGTGGTTTATTTTTCCAACCTGGACAAAACCGAAATGCTGCAGCAGTCTGCATTCATCAGTAATTTTGTACTGTTCAGCCTGATTATTGTTTTTCTCTGCGGCGCAATTTACAAAAAAATCAATACCTACGAAGCTTTTATTGAAGGCGCTAAAGAAGGTTTTCAGACAGCGATTACGATTATCCCGTTTCTGGTGGCCATGCTGGTGGGAATCGGCGTGTTTCGGGCCAGCGGCGCACTGGAAATCATTTCCCAAAGCATTCGTCAGTTCATACTGTATCTGCACCTGGACGACCGCTTTGTTGATGCCTTACCGACAGCCTTGATGAAACCTTTCAGTGGCAGCGGCGCCCGCGCCATGATGATAGATACCATGCAAACCCATGGCGCCGACTCTTTTGCCGGACATCTTGCATCCATCGTACAGGGCAGCACCGAAACCACCTTCTATGTTCTCGCCGTTTATTTTGGCGCAGTGGGTATCAAAAATATTCGTCATGCAGCAGGATGTGGGATAATAGCGGATTTTGCCGGCATTATGGCCGCTATTACTGTCACTTACTGGTTTTTTGGATAAAAAATGCTGATTCATCTTAAAACACTGGGCTGCCGCCTTAACGAAGCCGAACTGGAAAACTGGGCCCAAGGCTTTCAGAAAGCAGGACATGGTATTAGCCGTGATATTAACCAGGCTGACCTGATTATTGTCAATTCCTGTGCTGTCACCCAGGATGCCGTCCGCAAGTCCAGACAGATGATTCGCCGCATCCACCGGGACAATCCCCGCGCCAAGCTGGTAGTCAGTGGCTGCTATGTCACCTTAAATGAGGATGAAGCCGCTAATTTATTAGGTGTGGATTTAATCATCAGTAACCGGGACAAAAACCAGCTGGTTGAAAAGGTTCTGAGCGAACTCAACCTGGACAGCATGCCGGCTCTATCAACCGAGCCCGGCGAAATCTCATTATTCAGCCGCGGCCGGCAGCGCGCCTTTGTCAAAGTCCAGGATGGTTGCCGCTATCGTTGTACCTTTTGTATCGTCACGGTTGCCAGAGGTGAAGAATCCAGCCGCCCCATTCCGTCGGTTATCGAAGAAATCAATTTATTACACGCCCAGGGCATTCAGGAAGTGATTCTGACCGGCGTTCACCTGGGAGGGTATGGCAGCGACCTGAACACTCATCTGACTGAACTGCTGGAAGCCATTCTGGAAAACACAGATATTCCCCGGTTAAGACTGGGGTCGTTAGAGCCCTGGGAACTGCCGGAAAACTTCTTCCAGTTATTCAAAAATCCACGATTAATGCCGCATTTACACCTGCCATTACAAAGCGGCAGTGACAGTGTTCTAAGACGCATGGCCAGACGCTGCAAGACGGAAGAATTCAGCCAGATGGTTGCTCAGGCAAGAGAACAAATCCCTTATTTTAATATCACCACCGATATTATCGTCGGATTTCCCGGTGAAACCGAACAGGAATGGCAGCAAAGCTATGACTTTATCAATCAAATACAATTTGGCCATATCCATATTTTTACCTATTCCCGACGGGAAGACACCAAAGCAGCCGGTCTGCCTGACCAGGTTCCCAATGAAATCAAAAAACAACGCAGCAGACAGCTTCATGAACAGGCCGAAAAAATGAAGCAGTCATTCATGCAAAATAACCTGGAATCAACCTGGCCGGTATTATGGGAAGGTCAGAATGAAATACTGGAAAACGGAAACAAACGGGTTTTTGGCTACACACCCAATTACTTGCGCGTAGCCTGTGATATTGACGCCGGACAAACGATAGAAAACAAGATTATTCCGGCAACACT
>CAYLNS010000119.1:0-8150 GCA_964385115.1 uncultured Methylomarinum sp. | reverse complement strand
CAGTTGCTTACGGAAGAAGTGTATGTGACAAGGATGTCACATTCAAGCCTACATGGATGTATTTACGGCGTCTTCTGGAGTAAGTGACTGATATTAAACACCAAAATACGCTGAGTAGTTACGAAAAAACTTTTTTTCCAAGTGGTATAACAATCCGCGTAGAAAGCTCAGTAATCACTGGACTTTGAACATCGACAATATAGGGGAACACATCCCGGGTTGAAGGACTCGGGTTTATATAGACATCAAACTGACTCATCAAAATTCCCGAAATTCGTCAGCAAAACAGCCGTGCTCCTCTACAAAATCATTATAGATTTTAATAGCTCCCTTATTTTCTTCTTTCCATTTATCTGCTGCAGTTTTAGCCAGCTTGTCTTTCAAGGCCTGCTCCAAAGTCGCCGACAAATTTATGTTTAAAGCTCTGCATCGCTTTAACAAATCACTGTTTAAACTAAGATTGGTTGCTTTTTTGGGTGCGTTACTATCGTACAAAGCGGACATATTTTTCTCTTAAATAAACGTAACTGGATACTTATACGCATCACAAAACTATCTAACAATCCTCCACCAGACATTAGGATTTCTGAAAAAAGTCAAAGGCGATTTTGCAAGCCTACCGGCCTTCCGGCAATGAGGTAATCCCCGAGGCAATGGCAATCTGCATCAGTTCAGACAGTGTCTCGACATGCAGTTTCTTTTTGATTTTGGTGACGTAGTTGGCGACAGTTTTATAGCCCAAACATAACTCAGTCGCTATTTTCTGGGTGGATTGTCCCTGTGCCAGTAATTTGAAAATATCAAACTCACGGGTTGAAAATGCTTCAATAATCCTGTGATAATCGTATTGCATCTCCGCTTCCGATGATTGCAACAGCCCTGTTTCAATATAGGTTTGGTCTTCCATAATCGCCATTATCGCTTCCGGTAAAATATCAGGAGCCGTGTTTTTGGTGATATAGCCCCTGGCGCCGGCACTGATGGCGCGATTAACGAATACCTGTTCATGATGCACGCTAAATACCAGAATCCGGGCTGCCGGCTCCCGTTTGACGATACGCCTGATGGTTTCAAGCCCGCCAATGCCGGGCATGGACAAATCCATGACAATCATATCCGGCTGTAATTCAAGATACTGCTGAATCGCCTGCTCGCCCCGATCAGCTTCAGCCATCACCTCAATTTCTTCATGATTAGACAGCAACAGCTTAAAGCCGGCTCTGACGATAGCATGATCATCTACCAGCAGAATCCGAATTTTTTTCTTCATGCAATTGATTTCCCTGTATCCACGCTAATCCCTGAATAGATTACCTTTCATAAACAAGCCGGTTTTGACAATATTGGAATGAAAAAACTCCTCAGGGGGCCAACCAGCCTGCTGAGTATAAGAATAGGCAATATTGTTTTTATGGCCATTATTTTCCAGAATATTATCGATAATGCGCACCGATGGCCCCATATAGATGATGGCATAGTGACTGTTCCGGTGAATATAATTATGGACAATGGTCAGATTGGAACTGTTATAGGCGGCTATACCGACTATGCCGCTGCCATTGAGCTCAGAATCCCGGATAGTAATATCCTGGCCGCCGAAGATGGCAATCACATTCCCCAGACAACCTTCCGGTCCTTGCGGATCGATATGCAGGGCCTTGATATTGCTTATAACCAAATCCGTGCTGTCGACAATTTCCATCACATTACTGTCCAACGCATGCTGCAATAAAACCGCTCCATTGCCGTCCAGCACCACATGATTCAATGATTTGAATACCAGTGGATATTCAAGATCATAAACGCGGTTTCTCAAGCGGATAATATCAACATCCGTACCTTTTTCAGCCACGTCATATAAAGCCTGCTCATCGTCGATATACAGAACCTTTTCTGAATCTGCCGGTCTGCCAGCAAGCAGGCTACAGGCCGACAGAAAAACAGCAAAGAAGATTAACTGAAAAAACTTTTTGGCTCTATTCAGCATATTAAGGTATTTAATATCTGTCACAAAAAACTACTGAACCTTAATCAGCTCAATCTCAAAAACAAGTGTGGCACCCGGCTCAATCACGCGACCGGCGCCCCGGTTGCCATAGGCCAGATCAGCCGGAATATAAAACCGGTAATGTGCACCTTCTTTCATCAACTGAACACCTTCTGTCCAGCCTGGAATCACCTGGTTTAACGGAAAAGTAGCTGGCTCGCCGCGTTTGTAAGAACTGTCAAAAACCGTCCCGTCCAGGGTTGTTCCTTTATAATGCACGGTCACCTTGTCGGATGCCGAAGGTGAACGCCCCGTCCCTTCCTTAATCACTTCATATTGCAGGCCGCTGTTGGTGACTTTTACGGTGTCTTTTTTAGCATTGTCGGCTAAAAAGGCTTCGCCCGCCGCCCTGTTTTCTTCCGCTGTTTTACCACTGCCCTTAAACTGACTGTAAACAATAAATCCCACCAGAACGGCGACAATAATTCCAATAATCCGATATGTCATGCTATTTAATCCTCACTAAAAACACTACAGTTTACCAAAAAAACCAGCCGCTCTTTTCCAATTCTTTCCGGCAACTGCCCAGTTGTTTGCGATAACGCTCGGATATTGCCTGAACTTTACCGGCGGTTTTTAACAACCATTTTTTCCGGCGATAACTTTTGCGCAAAAAACCGTTATGTCCTTCGTGATAAGCCAGATATAAGGAGCGGGCATCCCATTTTGAAATACCCAGTTTTTGATGACTGACAGCACAGTACCAGCCGATAAAATGACAGCTGTCGGTAAAATTATCCCGATCGGCCCCGCTGCTGTCCGTTTGTTGCTGAAAATCTTCCCAGGTGCCATCCTGTGCCTGGGCATAGCCATAGGCGCTGCTGTTTCTGAACCAGGGAATAAAACCCAGTAATCTGGGTCTGGGCGGTTCGGCATCGGCAACAAAACGGGATTCCTGATACATAATCGCCATCTGCACATGCACAGGCACGCCCCATTGCTGAAAAGCCTGCTGACTGGCCGTATACCAATCGTCTTTTTCCCGGAAAATCTCGCAGATATTTTCGCTATTGCGCGGTGGTGAGGTGGTGCAGGCCGTTGTAAGCAGAATGAATAGCAAATAAGTCAGTCGTCTCATTTGGAGTGATGCGTTGACTCTTTTTCGTTACCTTCAATTTCTTTTAACCACAAATCATGGTGCTGCCGGGCCCAGCTTTTATCCACTTTGCCGTTAATCATGCCCTGTAAGGCGCCTTCTGTCCCGATAGTCCCGATATAAATATGTCCCAAGGCACCGACTATCAGCAGAAAAGCCGCCAGACTGTGCAACACATGACTGGTTTGTATAACCAGCCGCCCCAGTTCCAGATTGGGAAAATCCAGCAATAATCCTGTAACCGACACCATCAACCCGGCCAGCATCAACAGCCAGAACCAGGCCTTTTCGCCAGCATTCATCCGCCCGGCAGAAGGATGACTGTCGCCGACCATACCACCGAATTGTTTGAACCATTCGATATCGTGCTTATTAAACAAATTATCTCTGAACCAGGCCATCCCCATCAGCACCAGCCCGACGATAAACAACGGGCCTGAATAGTTATGAATGATTTTTACGGTTTGCGCGTAGCTGGAAAAAGTCTCATGCCCCAGCCATTGGATAAGAGTTGCGCGTCCATACAACAGACTCAGGCCACTGATGCTGAGCAAGATAAATAATGTTGCTGTGTAAAAATGCAACAACCGCTCTTTACCGCTCCAGCGCTCTATTGTTTCACCCGTTAATGGCTCTGCCAGCTTGACCTGTCCGCGATACAGATAAAAACAGCCCAGCGCCAGCACCGTTAAGGCAATCGCCCAGGCACCCGTCCCGGCAAGCAACTCGTTTCTGATAAACAGCCAGTCTGTGCCGCTGGCCTGAATCAAAACACCGGTTTCCGGGCCACTGACAGCGGTATAACCTTCCACTCCTTGACGCACCTGCCGCCAGACATCTCTTTCACTCGCCAAAACAGGCGACACCAAACCGGCAACTAATATCCACCCCATTCGATTGACTAAGTTTTTCATAGCTAATCCTTGTAAGCGGTTTTCCAGCCCCATAAATTTGCCTGTTTTGTCGGCTCGCCGTTTTCGGATTCATGCAATTGTCTTTGCACCACACGTTGGGAGAAAAGCCTGGAAATCACATCACCATCGCCCGCTATCAACGCCTTGGTGGAACACATTTCCGCACACAGGGGTAATTTCCCCTCAGCCAGCCGATTACGTCCGTATTTTTCAAATTCCGCCTCTGAATGATCTTCTTCAGGGCCACCGGCACAATAAGTGCATTTATCCATTTTGCCGCGATTTCCGAAAGCGCCATCCTGTGGAAACTGCGGCGCTCCGAATGGACAGGCATAAAAGCAGTACCCACAGCCAATACATAAATCCTTGTCATGTAATACCACACCATCCGGGGTGGTATAAAAGCAATCCACCGGACAAACCTGGGCACAAGGCGCATCGGAGCAATGCATGCAAGCGACGGATATGCTGGTTTCTCCCGGCTGACCATCGTTAATGGTGACCACCCGCCGGCGATTAACGCCCCAGGGCACTTCATTTTCATTTTTACAAGCGGTAATACAGGCATTGCATTCTATACAACGCTCATCATCACAAAGAAATTTCATTCTGGCCATTATCTGCTCCTATGCTTTCCTTAACCGACACAATGAAACTTTGGTTTCCTGCATGGCTGTCACTGAATCATATCCATAAGTAAAAACGGTATTACACGACTCCCCCAATACATAAGGTCGAGTGCCCTGCGGATATTTATCACTCAAATCCTGCCCCTGATAATGCCCGGCAAAATGAAAAGGCATAAATACCAGTCCGCGGCTGACCCGATCGGTAACAAAGGCCATCACTTTGATTCGGCCACCTTCGGGGCCTTCCACCCAAACCTGTTCACCGTGTTTCACACCGGCATCATTAGCATCGCCCGGATGAATCTCCACAAACATATGCTGTTGCAATTCAGCCAGCCAGGGATTGGAGCGGGTTTCCTCGCCGCCACCCTCGTATTCAACCAGACGACCGCTGGTCATGGTTAATGGAAAATCCTGGCTGTAATCGACTTTTTGAATCGACTCATAGCGGGTCGGCAAACGATAAAATGATTTTTTATCCCGATAAGTCGGATATTGTTTGACCATATCCCGACGTTTTGAATACAAAGGCTCCCGATGAACCGGCACCGGATCCGGAAACTGCCAGACCACACAGCGAGCCTTGGCATTACCAAAAGGCGAGCAGCCATGTTTGATGGCAACCCGTTGTATACCGCCGGACAGGTCGGTTTTCCAGTTTTTTCCTTCAGCCAATTGTTTTTCCTCGGGCGTCAGCTCATCCCACCAGCCCAGCTCTTTCAATCGCTCAGCGGTAAATTCCGGATAACCATCGGTAATATCCGAACCCCGGCTGTATGAACCGTCAGCCAGCAGACCGACCCCGTCTCTTTCCACGCCAAAACGCGCCCGAAAAGTCAATCCCCCCTGACTGACCGGCTTACTGGTATCGTATAACAGCGGAGTACCGGGATGATTCATTGCGGCTGTTCCCCAGCAGGGCCAAGGCAGTCCGTAATATTCACCATCACAGGCACCGCCTTCGGCCAGCAAGGTGGTGGTATTAAAAATATGCCAGTTTTGCTGCTGTTTCTTTAATCGTTCAGGTGTTTGTCCGGTATATCCGATGGTCCAGACGCCTTTGTTGATTTCGCGGGTGACATCTTCAATCACTGGAATGTCGTTATCCACCCGGATATTTTTGAACATCTTGTCGGCAAAACCCAGCTTTTTGGCAAACTGGTATAAAATCTGGTGATCAGGGCGTGATTCAAATAACGGCTCGATTACCTGATCGCGCCATTGCAAAGAACGGTTGGATGATGTCAACGACCCGTATGTTTCAAACTGGGTACAGGCAGGCAGCAGATAAACACCGTCCTGGCGGTCATGTAATACCGCGGCATTGGTGGGATAAGGATCAACAACGACCAGCAGTTCCAGCTTTTCCATGGCCTGCTTCATTTCTGGCGAGCGGGTCTGACTGTTGGGCGCATGCCCCCAGAACACCATGGCCTTGATATTGTCATTCTGGGCGATATTTTCCCGTTGCTCCAGAACCCCGTCTATCCAGCGGGAAACCGGAATGCCGCTCATATTCATGGTGCGCTTTTTGCCGCCTTTGCCGTCATCATACAAGGCTTTGTCAAAACGGTTGGACAGCCACTCATAATCCACATCCCAGACACCGGCCCAATGTTTCCAGGCGCCTTCCGACAAACCATAATAGCCGGGCAACGTATGCGCATTCGGCCCCAAATCAGTCGCCCCCTGCACATTATCATGTCCGCGAAAAATATTGGTTCCGCCACCGGCCACTCCCATATTGCCCAGCGCCAGCTGGAAAATACAATAGGCCCGGGTATTGTTATTGCCAATGGTATGCTGGGTTCCGCCCATACACCAGATAAATGTTCCCGGACGATGCGTTGCCATGGTTTTAGCGGCTTTATATAGCGCCTCTTCATCAACGCCGGTTACTTCCTTGACCTTATCCGGTGTCCACTGCGCCACTTCCTGACGTATTTCATCCATGCCATAAACCCGCTGATGGATAAAATCCTTATCTTCCCAGCCATTTTTAAAAATATGCCACAACATCCCCCAAATCAACGGCACATCAGTGCCCGGACGCAGGCGAATATGCTGGTTGGCATGGGCCGCAGTCCGGGTATAGCGTGGATCGATAACAATTAATGGCGCGCCGTTTTCCTTGGCTTTAAAGATATGCTGCATGGAAACCGGATGCGCTTCGGCCGGATTACCGCCAATAATCAAAACAGCCTTGCTGTTATGAATATCGTTAAAGGAATTGGTCATCGCCCCGTAGCCCCAGGTATTGGCCACCCCGGCCACGGTGGTGGAATGGCAGATACGCGCCTGATGATCAATATTATTCGAGCCCCAGAATGCAGCAAATTTGCGGAACAGATAACTTTGTTCGTTATTATGTTTGGATGAGCCCAGCCAGTAAACTGAATCCGGCCCGGATTGTTTGCGAATAGCCAGCACCTTGTCGCCAATTTCATCAACCGCCTGTTGCCAGCTGATTCTTTTCCATTGACCATTTTCCCGTTTCATCGGATATTTTAAGCGTTTTTCACCATGTCCATGCTCTCTGACGGCCGCGCCTTTGGCACAATGCGCGCCCAGATTGAACGGATGATCAAAAGCAGGCTCCTGTCCGGTCCAGACACCCTGTTCAACTTCGGCCAGAATACCGCAACCCACCGAGCAATGGGTGCAAACGGTCTTGACCGTTTTTTTGTCTGTTCCGACAGCCGCCACCGACTCCCCAGCCTCGGCTTTTTCCATCATGGAAAAAGATAACTGGCTGGCCAACACGCTGCCACCCACGGCCAGACCACCGTGCTTGATAAAAACACGGCGATTAATGCCTGCCTTGTTGCCGGGTTTTGCCTGATTTTTAGAACGTTTTATCAGTTTCATACCACTGTCCTGAAAAGGGGTATTGATTTAAACATTGAACAAATCAACTTGCGATTTGCCTGTACTAAATAGAAATTTAGCGAGTGAAGGGGCAATATTCAATCTGCCAACCTGCTAACTGATTGTGCGGTAATAATCCTTAACATGCTGACTTTCCCGATAACCTTTCTGCTCTGATTTGGCAGACGTTTCTGCCTTGGTATCTTGTTTTGACTGGCAGCCGGACACCGCCAAAACGGTGGTTGCCGCAGCTGTACCACCCAACATGGTCTTAAAAAATGCTCTACGCGGTTTATCATTTTTCATCTTGGTTCTCGTCAATCTGTCTTTAACACGTTTTTTCGTAATTACTCAGCGTATTTAGGCATTTAATATCAGTCGCTTACTCCAGAAGACGCCGTCAATACATCCGTGTAGGCTTGAATGTGACATCCTTGTCACATACACTTCTTCCGTAAGCAACTGATATTAAATGGTATTTATTTTTTAAAGTACGCTAAGTAGATATGTTTTTTCTTTTATACACCTGTTCGCTCTGATAGAAAAGCCAAAAATCGTTTTTCCTGACTAATAAATTCAGCCCCCATATTGGCAAG
>CAYLNS010000118.1:6383-8327 GCA_964385115.1 uncultured Methylomarinum sp. | reverse complement strand
CATAAGTAACTGATAGTAAAATATATTTGTCTTTTAAATTACGCTGAGTAGTTACGTGAAAACAAAGTGACAAAGCATAGAAGTTTTACCTTTAAAATACGACCATCAAAATGGCTTTATGCATGGATTGTCGTACTTCACAGTCTGGCATTGCTGATTTGCTGGCTTACTATTTCAAATTTCAGCGTTGTGTTATTTCTAACAATGCTGATATTCGTCAGTTATATTTATCATATTAAAGTCTATAATCAATCGTATCAGGGGTCGTTAAAATACCAATGGAAAGGCAAATGGAGTTTCGCTGAAAATCAATCGCCTTTTAAGACGATACAGATTTTACCCGAATCAGTGTTAACACCCCTGGTGATAATTTTGCATTTTAAACAGGCTAAACATAAAAAAGTTCTATTGATTAGCCGGGATACAATGCCGGTGAAGGCGTATAAAAGGTTAATGGTCATGTTGAAAACAACAGTAAAAAACAAGGGGAAGTTCAATGGAGGGTAGGCGGGTGACGAAGGACCGGGTCAAGATGATAAAAAATCTGCCGCCGCTACCTGAACTCAGCCTTAAAATCATTAATACCATGAATGATCCGGATGTATCAGTGGATGATGTCGTCAAAGTTATTTCAGTTTGTCCCACCCTGGTCGCCCGGTTGCTGGGCCTGGCTAATTCCGCCTATTTTGGCCGTTCTGTACCCATTAATGACTTGCGGATTGCTATTATTCAGGTATTGGGTTTAAATCTGGTCAAGAGCCTGTCTTTAAGTCTGGCGTTGAATGTGGCATTAGATACACAGGCCTGTCCTTCTTTTGATAGTGAATATTATTGGGCAAAGGCTTTTTTAAGAGCTGTTTTGGCTCAAAAACTGGCTGATCGTTCTAATCACGAGTTATTGGAGCCAAATATAGTCTATACCTCGGCTTTGTTGTTGGATATTGGTATGCTGGTTGCTATTTATCTTGCACCGGAAGAACTGGATAAAATGTTTGATTTATGTGACAAAGATGAGCAGTGTTTAAATGAGGCAATTGTTAGTTATTTAGGTGAAGAGCATTATTATTTGGGTTATCAATTGTTAAACCGTTGGCATCTTCCTGAAATTTATAAAGTATCGTTCAAAGAATTTTGTAACAATGATTATTCGGGACTTGAAAAGCACCTGTTGGGTATTTTGCGCTTGAGCCAACGGTTGACTGTGCTCATTATGAATGATGAGGTGCCGGATTTATCTGAATATCAAAATGATCTGACCGAGTTTCCCTGGTTTGCAAGTAAATTTGACGCAATTGTGGAAGAAGTGGTAGAAAACAGGCAGGAAATACAGGAGTTAGCTTTTCTTATCAGTGGGTGAAGGGTGCATGTCAGATTCAGATGATAATTTAAAAGGTTTTGCCGGCAAAGGTATGGAAAATATACTGATTGATTTGCTGGATGCATTGTCGGCAGTCAAAGAGTTATCTGAAATTAACTGCATGGCTGAAAATGAAGAACAACTTATACGTCATGCTTTGGATGCGCTGGTTCGTAATCAGGATATGGAGCGTTGTTCGTTTTTCAAGCTCATGGCCGATGGAAGACTGGTTAATGTAACCGGCCTGAGTTATGAGGAAACCATGGAAGATGAAGAGCTTTCAGTTTCTCCGCAGCAATTTAAAATAGGTGAGGGTATTATCGGGTTGGCGGCAAAAACCCGTGCCCTGCAACATTGTCATAATAGCGAAATGGATGAAAGAATCGTCAAGCCTGATGAGAAACATCCACCAAAACCACCCGGGTCAATTATCAGTGTACCTGTGTTTGCTGCTAATCTTGAGCTTATCGGCGTCTTGAATGTATCCCATCCCGAGCCCTATTTCTTTACAGACTGGCATGTCCGTTTGTTGGAAATCTATAAGAATATTCTGGGGCAGTTAATCAGTAATTTTCGGCTGTTTCAGC
>CAYLNS010000118.1:0-6283 GCA_964385115.1 uncultured Methylomarinum sp. | reverse complement strand
AATACAAGAGAGTAACAGTGCAAGAGACTATTTTATTGGTAGGTCATGGTTCGCGTGATGAAAATGGCAATCAGGAAATTGAAAGCTTTGCCGAAAACTGGCAACAGCTGCATCCTGATAAACGAATTGAGGTATGTTTTATTGAATTTGCCGATGTTTTACTGGATGAGGGTTTCGATACTGCAGCCAAACATTCAGATCGGGTGATTGTGGTGCCGTTGATTTTAAATGCAGCCGGACATGTCAAAATGGAAATACCCGCACATTTACAACAGGCCCGAAAACGCCATCCGGATGTAGAATTTGTGTTGGCCAGACATTTAGGCGCCGGAGAAACTATGCTGAAACTGTTAAATAACAGTTTGCATGATGTCATGCAGGCGCTTGATGTTCCAGATCCTAAAACAACCGGTGTGATTATTTTGGGCAGAGGTTCATCGGATAGAGTGGCCAATGGCGAAGTGGCTAAAATGGCCCGCTGGTTGTGGGAGGAAAAAAATCATGAACTGGTTGATATCGCCTTTACCGGAATCACTTATCCCAGACTCGAACAGGCGGTGCAAAGACAGGTTAAATTGGGAATGACCCAGATTGCCGTGTTGCCTTATTATCTTTTTACCGGCACATTAATCAAACGTATCCATAAGCAAATGGACCGTTTGGAAAAACAATATCCGCAGATTTGTTTTGGTTTGGGGGATTATTTGGGCTTTGCCGATGAAATTTATGCCTTGCTGGATCAAAAGGTTGAGCGTTTGAGACAGGGCGATAAACAGGAAATGCTGGAATGTGATGGATGTCAGTACCGTCAATTTGCCGAGGAACATGGCGAGCATCACCATCATCACTAAAAGGTAAAAAAATGCAAAAAAATGTAGTAACCGAACAATTGACCCAGGCCGGGCAGAAAATAGAGCATGACTCTTTTGCCATTGTGGATAATGAAGCCGGAAGTCATGACTATACTGATGTCGAATGGCAGATTGTCAGACGCATGATTCACGCAACTGCTGATTTTGAATTTAATGGTCTGACCCGTTTTCATCCAGAGGCTGTCAAAGCCGGATTACAAGCCATCCAAAACGGGGCGAATATTGTTGCCGATGTGGAAATGATTTGTGTCGGATTATCCAAGCCCAGGTTGAGTCACTTTTCAGTTGCAACGCATCATTTTATTGCCGATGAAGATGTGATTGCTATGGCAAAATCAGAAAATACTACCCGTGCGGTACAGGCAATGCGTAAAGCCCATAAGCTGGGTTTGCTGGATAACAGTATTGTTGCCGTTGGCAATGCCCCAACTGCTTTGCTGGAAGTGATTCGTCTGATTAACGAAGAAGGGCTAAAGCCGGCTCTGATTGTGGGGATGCCGGTCGGTTTTGTTTCGGCTGCAGAATCCAAGGCGGAAGCTGCCCTGCTTAAAAATATTCCCTGGATAGTCACCGAGGGCAGAAAAGGCGGCTCTACCTTAGTGGTGGCGGCAATTCATGCTCTGTTGGCCTTGGCTGAACAAGCAGAAAAGAACATGCGCACGGATGAGAAAGCCTAAAAAAAAGGGCACCCGCAAAGGTTTTACCACTGGCGCCTGTTCGGCAGCAGCGGCCAGGGCTGCCATGATTGGGCTTAAAACCGGACACGTGCCGGAGCAGATAGAGTCTTTGCTGCCTAACGGCCAGCGTGTTATTTTTCAGGTTTTTGAAGGTGTTGTTTCAAACGGAAATGCGCATGCGGTTGTTATCAAGGATGCCGGGGATGATCCGGATTGTACCGATAAGGCGCATTTAACGGTTGCCATAAAGCCGCTTCCAGAGCATTCCGGCCAGGTTATTATCAAAGGCGGTGAGGGTGTTGGAAAAATCACCATGCGTGGTCTGGGGTTGGAGGTTGGTGGCCCGGCCATTAATCCGGTGCCGAGACGGAATATTGAAGAGAACATCCGGGAGGTTGCGGCGGATTATCTTACAGACAGAAGTGTGGAAGTGACTGTTTCGGTGCCGGGTGGTCAGGAAATGGCTAAAAAAACCCTGAACGACCGCCTGGGAATTATCGGCGGTATTTCTATTTTAGGCACAACCGGAATAGTCCATCCTTATTCAACCGCCGCTTTCAGAGCCAGTGTTGTTCAAGGGATTGAAGTGGCTGCCCGGCAAGGGCAGGATACCGTAGTATTAACGACCGGCGGCCGGACTGAAAAATTTACCATGCGTGAATTACCAAACCTGGATCCAGCCTGTTTTGTACAGATGGGGGATTTTTTGGGTCCTGCTTTGGATGCCGCCAGGCAACAGGGTATCAAACATATTGTGATAGGCGGTATGGTCGGCAAACTCAGCAAAATAGCGCAAGGGGAAATTATCACCCATGCCCGGCGAAATCCTGTCAATACAGAATTGTTGGCTGAAATGGCGGCGGTAGCCGGTGCAGATGACTCGGTCTGTGAAGAAATCAGGCAAGGGGAGACCGCCCGTTTTGCTGGGGAAAGGCTGGCTGAACTGGGGTTGGCCGAAGCGTTTTACCGGGAATTGTGCCGACGGGTGATTAATACCTTATCGGCTCGTTATCCTGATGATTTTAGCTATCACATCCTGATGTGTGATTTTGAGGGGCAGAAAATTTTGGAATATCATGAATAATACCTGTGCTGTAATCGGTGTGCTGGATAATGGTGTCCAGGGGCTGACGTCTTCGGCTTTAAACCTGATGCAGCAGGCAGATCTGGTTATTGCAGCAAGCAGAACCCTGCAATTGTTTTCAGAGATTATCAGCCGGGCTGAACAATATGATTTAACCGGCAAGCTGACACAAGTCCCGAACTGGATTGAAACCGCTTTAAAAAACCAGCGACGGGTGGTCGTTCTGGCGACAGGTGATCCATTATGTCACGGCATAGCCGGTTTTCTGGTTAAAAAGTTAGGTGCGGATAAATTGACGATTTATCCGAATGTATCCTCCATTCAATTGGCCTGCGCCCGTTTTGCCGTCAGTTGGCAGGATATGAAAATCTGCTCGGTGCACAGTAAAGACGCCGGTGAATGGCTGCCAGGTACTGGACCTGAACACGGGCTTTATCCCTTGTTACAAGCGGTTACTCAGCATAATAAACTGGCGGTTCTGACCGGGCCGGAAAATAACCCTGCCCGCATTGCCCGAATGTTAATCAGCGAACAACTCGATCAGCAGTTTGACATGATGGTGGCAGAAGAATTATTAAAACCGGAAGAACGGCTGTTTAAAGATTTGACGATGGCTGAACTGGCAGAACAAACATTTAGTGGCAATGATGTGGTGCTGCTTTTGCGTAAATCGCAATCAGCAACAGACATTGTTTTTGGCTTTCAGGATGATGCATTTAAACAGCGAAAACCCGATAAAGGCCTGATTACCAAGCGTGAAATTCGTGCTGTTTCACTGGCCAGAATGCAGCTGACAAAAAACAGCATTGTCTGGGATATTGGTGCCGGCTCCGGTTCGGTCGGTATAGAGGCGGCAAAAATTGCGGTTGATGGGCATGTTTTTGCTATTGAGAAAAATGAAGCCGACTTTGCTATTGCGCAGGAAAATGCACAGCGGTTTAATGTTCATAATTACTCCTTAAAAAACGCCAAAGCTCCCGATGGTCTGGCGCAATGGCCTGCGCCTGATGCAGTCTTTATTGGTGGCTCAGGTGGGAATCTGGCGGATTTGATTGCTTATTGTCTTGAAAGACTGGCCGACGGGGGGTGTCTGGTGATGAATTTTGTGACGGTGGAAAATCTTCATACTGCGATAGAGACCTTAAAACAGAGCGGATATCCATGGGATTTTGTACAAATGCAGGCCAGCCGCAGTCAGCCTATTCTACATATGCACAGGATGCAGGCCGAAAATCCGGTCTGGATTGTAACTGTTCAGAAGGTGACTCAATAATGGCCACACTTTATGGGGTTTCATTAGGGCCGGGGGATCCTGAGCTGATTACCCGAAAAGCCTGGGATTTATTAAACAGTGATGCTGATTGGGTGTATCCCGTCAGAAAAAAATCAGGTGACAGTTATGCCTTGCAGATTGTGAAAGCTTCGGGGCTGGCTGTTCCTGAGCATAGTCAGGAACTTGTCTTCCCGATGACCCATAATAGCGAAATTTTGGCTAAATACTGGTTACGGGCCGCTGAAACAGTGCTGGGAAAAATAAATCAGGGACGGGATGTGGTGTTTCTGGTTGAAGGGGATGCATCAACCTTTTCGACTTTTCAGCATTTAGCCCGCACCGTACAAGGTTTAAGTGATAATGTGCAGATTGAAACAATTCCCGGCGTGACATCATTTAATGCGGCTGCAGCAACAGCCAAAATGCCGCTGGCGGATACTGATGATACCGTTGCCATTATTCCAGCCGGTTATGGCCTGAGTATGATTGCAAAGATGCTGGAGGATTTTGATACCCTGGTTTTGCTGAAGGTTAAGCCCTTGCTGGATGATATTATTGATTTATTGCAACAAAAAAACTTATTGGAACAAAGCTGTTTTATAGAGAAAGCGGGCTCCAGTCAGGAAAGAATCGTCAGGGAAATAAAGCTGCTGAAAGGAAAAAAAGTTAATTACCTTTCGTTACTGATAGTGCATAATACGCATAGAGTGCGCGGGGAAATGATACGTGGTTGTCGAAAAAAATAACTCATCCCTGTGTCTTTTTAAACCAGGAAAGAGGAGAGATAATGAATAAAACACAACAAATGATTGCTGCTATTGTTGGTTTTTTTGTGGTTGCATTTTTATTGGTAGGTGCTAATAAAGAAGAAACAGTTGAGCAAAAAGAAGCCGCATCAATGATTAGGGCTTTATCAGCCATGCAGACCATGGCGAACCAGAAGTGTCCTGCTTTAGTCAGAAAATATACGGGCTCTAAGGTCTATTTTCCAACCCGTACGGATACTGACAAAGCGACTTATGTCACCATGGAATGGGAAGGTGAAAAAGGCGATAATTTCAAAAAAGCGACCTGTACCTTACATATTAAGATTGGTGGCGTTTCCAAACTGGTTATTGATGACAAGGTCATTATCGACAAAAAAGTCTGATAACTTATCAGTATTGGAGGCCGGCAATCGCCCGGCCTCTCTTTTCTCATTTATCCTACTGTTTTACTAGGTTATAATAAAGCCATTTAGGCGGTAAAACATGGATACCCCTCGTATCGTACTCGTAGCCATTACCAAACATGGGGCAGAGCAGGTTGCTGAGCTTGCAGCTAAATTGCCTGATGCCGAGGTACTGGTTTCTGAAAAATTCATGACTCAGCTGGATGGGGTGAATAATGCCATTCAGTTTTATTCAGGGCCTTTTCGGCAACAGATAAGTCGATTGTTTGAACAATATGACCAGATTGTATTTTTTGTCTCACTGGGCGCTGTTGTTCGTCTGATTGCTCCTCACTTGAAATCCAAAGATATAGATCCCGGGATTATCGTTATCGATGATGCGGGTCAATATGTGATTCCGGTTTTATCAGGCCATGTCGGTGGCGCCAATGCCTGTGCAGAAATGTTGGCGGCGCTCATCAATGCCCAACCTGTTCTGACAACAGCCTCTGATGTGGGTAAAACCATTCCGGTTGATATTCTGGGGCGTGAATTGGGCTGGAAAGTAGAAGCGCCCAAAATCAATATTACCCGGGTCTCGGCTCATGTTGTCAATCAGGAACCGGTTGCCTTTGTTCAGGAAGCCGGCAGTAAAAAATGGTGGACCCGTCCAACACCTCTTCCTGAAAATATCACGCTGTTTGATAAGTTTGAAGATGTCGATTTGGAGCATTTCAAAGCCGTGCTTTGGGTGACAAACCGGGAAATAGACAAAGAGCTGTGGCAACGGCTTGATGAAAGATTAGTGGTGTACAGACCTTGAATAAACAGCAAAGACGCTTGGTCTTAGGCCTGGGTTGTGATCGCGGTACCTTGTTTGAAACACTGGAAACCGCAGTGAAGAATGCCTTGGAAAGTATAGGGAGTGAACCAGCTGATGTCTGTATGCTGGCAAGTATTGATAAAAAACAGGATGAAGTCTGTATGCAAGAACTGGCGGAGAAATATCGCTGGCCTTTCCGGTTTTATGCGGCTGAACAATTGGCCAAAGTGCCGGTGCCCAGTCCATCAGAAGTGGTCATGAAATATATGGGAACACCTTCAGTTTCAGAAGCGGCCGCTATTTTGGCGGCACAAACAAATCAAAATGACTTATTGCTGGAAAAATACAAATATCGTGGTAAAGACGGTAAAAATGCGACGGTTTCCATTGTAAAGATGAGCTGA
>CAYLNS010000117.1:0-8379 GCA_964385115.1 uncultured Methylomarinum sp. | reverse complement strand
AAAAAGATTGAACCGGAGTAAAGGTGAGTATTTTAAGTATTTTGGAGTTTCCGGATAAGCGTTTGCGGACCAAAGCGGCAGTGGTTGAAACCGTGGATGACAGTATCCGCAAGCTGGTTGATGATATGCTGGAAACCATGTATGAAGCCAAAGGTGTGGGGCTTGCCGCTACCCAGGTGAATGTCCATAAACGGGTGATTGTCATTGATGTCAGTGAGGATAAGGATGAGCCTTTATATCTGATTAATCCTGAAATTATTGAAAAAGACGGTGTCGAAGAATCCGAAGAAGGCTGTTTATCAGTACCGGGATTTTATGAAAAAGTCACCCGTGCTGAACATATTAAAATCAGGGCGTTGGATAAGGAGGGGCAGTCCTATGAAATGGAAGCCAAAGATTTACTGGCTGTTTGTATTCAGCATGAAATAGATCATCTGGATGGCAAATTATTTGTCGATTATCTGTCTCCGTTAAAAAGAAAGCGTATTAAAGACAAGCTGGAAAAAATTCATAAACAACAGCGGAAGAAAGCCGGATGAGAATCATTTTTGCAGGAACCCCGGAATTTGCAGTCCCTACCCTGCAAATGTTGATTGATTCGGAGCACGAAGTCTGTGCCGTCTATACCCAGCCGGACAGACCCGCGGGTCGGGGCAGAAAATTAACTCCCAGTCCGGTTAAAAAGCTGGCACAACAGGCGGGGATAGAAGTTTTACAGCCACAAACCTTAAAAGCCGAAGAGGATATAAACCAGCTTGCAAGCTTTAATGCCGATTTGATGGTTGTGGTCGCTTATGGCCTGATTCTGCCGCAGGCGGTGCTGGATGCGCCTGAACGGGGGTGTGTCAATGTGCATGCTTCGTTATTACCGCGTTGGCGCGGCGCAGCGCCGATACAACGGGCGTTGATGGCCGGAGACAAGGAAACCGGCGTGACCATTATGAAGATTGTTAAAAAACTGGATGCCGGCGATATGCTGCACAAGGAAATCTGCCCGATTGCCGATGATGATACGGCGGGTGATTTGCATGACAAGCTGGCCGTGCTGGGGGCTGAAGGACTGAAAAAAGTTCTGCCGCAGATTCAGCAAGGAACGGTGCATGCCGAGCCGCAGGATGAAGCCAGGGTCTGCTATGCAGAAAAGTTGCAAAAATCAGAATCTGAACTGGACTGGAAGCAGTCCGCTCAGGAACTGGATAGAAAAGTCAGGGGTTTGAATCCCTGGCCGGTGGCTCAGACCGATTATCACGGAAAGACATTGCGTATCTGGAAAGCTATGCCGGTGGCGGAAAGCTGTTCACTGCCGGCAGGGACAGTTTTTTGTCATGACAAGCAGGTTGATGTGGCAACCGGCGACGGCTGGTTACGTTTACAGGAAGTCCAGTTACCAGGCGGGAAGCGTATGGATATACAGGCTTTTGCAAATGCACATGATGTTGACGGGGTTACACTCGGTAAATGAATAGTCGTTCCGAAGCCGTCAATATTTTATTGCAAGTCATTAAAGAAGGTCAGTCATTAACTCAGGCACTGGAATCTGCACTGACAAAAATCGATTCCCATAAGGACAGGGCCTTTATACAGGCCTTGTGTTACGGCGTTCTGCGGGATTATTTCGGCTTGGAATTTATTCTGCAGCAGCTCACCAAAAAACCATTCCGAAATAAAGATCAGGATATTAAAGTACTGTTGCTGACAGGTCTGTTCCAGCTGCGTTCCATGCGGGTCAAGCCGCATGCGGCGGTTTCGGAAACCGTCAGTGCCACGAAAAAGTCCTGGGCCAGATCGGTTGTCAATGGCGTACTCAGACAATTCCAACGGCAACAAAATACTTTGGAAGAACGGCTGCAGCAGTCGGAAACCGCCCGTTTTTCTCATCCCGAATGGCTCATCAGACAAATCAAAAATAGTTGGCCTGAGTCATTCGAATCGGTTTTACAGGAAAATAACCGCCCTGCTCCGATGGTGTTGCGGGTGAATCAGGCAAAAATCAGTCGTTCAGATTATTTGCAATTACTGGATGAGCAGCAGATTTCCGCTCAGGCCTTTACGGTTAATGATGTCGGTGTAATATTGCATGAGGCCGTTTCTGTCGATTTTTTACCGGGTTTTTCTGAAGGACTGGTGTCTGTACAGGATGGCGCTGCGCAACTGGCGGCTGAATTGCTGGATGTACAAAAAGGAAATCAGGTACTGGATATGTGTGCGGCGCCAGGCGGCAAGACGGCGGCGATACTTGAGCGGGAACCGCAGATTGATTTGCTGGCGCTGGACATTGATGAAAAACGCTTGCAGAAAGTCAGGGATAATCTTGAGCGTTTGCAGTTAACAGCCGATTGTCTGCAGGCTGATGCCAGTAGTGGACAGGATTGGGCAGATAATCGCTTGTTTGACCGGATTTTGTTGGATGCGCCATGTTCGGCGCTGGGTGTTATCCGAAGGCATCCTGATATCAAATTGCTTCGCCGGGAATCTGATATTGAAGCATTAACCGGCATACAGGCGCAGATGTTGACTCAGGCCTGGAAACGGCTTAAACCCGGCGGCGTGTTGTTATATGCCACCTGCTCCCTATTGAAACAGGAAAATGAGCAGCAGATTGTCCGCTTTCTTGAACAGCATAAAGATGCAGAAGAGTTGCCGATTACTGCATCATGGGGTCAGCCGTGCCCTGTCGGACGTCAGATTTTGCCGGGTGACAATCAAATGGACGGTTTTTATTATGCGCGTCTGGCAAAGCGTACTTAGTTCTGCCGTTATTTGCTGGTTTTTTCTGGGACAGCCTATGGCTGCAACCGGTGGTGTAAGTGTACAGTCGATTGATGTACAGAAATCGGGTCCAGAAGACTGGAAATTCAATGCCAGGCTGAAATTCCAACTCAGCCCGTTGGCGAATGATGCTATTCAGCATGGCATTCCTTTGTTATGGATTATCCGCATAAAATGGCAGCGGCCAAGGCCATTTATCTGGGATGAGGTGTTGTTTCAGACTGAGCTTCCCGTGCGGCTCCAATATCATGCGTTACTGAATCAATATTCGGTTTGGCGAGGTAACGATAATGAAACTGAGATGTTTGCAACCCTGGCGGCGGCGCTGAATGATATGGCAATGGTGCGGGATATCCGTTTGCCGGTCACGAAAGTGGGGTTGCCGGCAAAAAAGGACTATCTTGTGGTTAAAGTCATCTTCATGCGAGAAGCGCTTCCAGTTCCCTTGCGTCCCCAGGCCTGGTTTAACGACCAATGGTCTTTATCTTCAGATGAGGTGATATGGGCTTTTCAGCAATAAAACTGCCCGTCAGTCTGTTAGGGATTGCCGTATTTGGTCTGGTTTTGCTATCTTTGCAATTGATGAGTTCGGCAACCCAGGCATCGTCGGAACTGAGTGATATGTATTCCTGGTTGTTGCTGGTGAATGCATTGGGTTTGATTATTCTGTTTTGTCTGGTTGGTGTTAATTTTTATTCGCTTGTTCGCCAGCTCAGAAAAAAAGAAGCAGGCTCCCGTTTAACTATCAGAATGCTGAGTCTGTTTGTTTTGCAGGCCCTGGCGCCGGCGGCCATTGTTTTTTATTTTTCCATGCAGTTTTTGCATCAGAGCATAGACAGCTGGTTTAATGTGGAAATTGACCGGGCCATGGATGATGCGCTGGAATTAAGTCAGGTGTCGCTGGATCAGCGAATGCGCTGGCATATTAAACAGACCCGGCTGGTGGCGAACAGTCTGGCCAATAAATCAGATACTTTGATGTCCATGGAAATCGGCATGTGGCGGGAAACCATCGAAGCATCTGAAATGGCAATTTTTTCCGGAACCGGACGCATTATTGCATCGAGCAGCATCAATCGCAGTGATATTCTGCCGACATTGCCGGATGAGCAAATCTGGCTGCAGCTCAAGCAGAATGGTCAGTTTTATGCTATTGAGACGGGCATGGGTGATGGCATGAGAATCCATGTTATTGTGCAGATTCCAAACGATGAAATCCGTTATTTGCAGGCATTGTTTCCGGTGCCGGTCAGAATTGCTGATTTAGCAGATTCCATTGAATTTGCCTTTGTGCGCTATCAGGAGATGCGCTTTTTAAGAAATTCTCTGAAACAAAGTTTTTCTCTGGCATTATCCCTGGTGTTATTGCTCAGTTTGCTGGCGGCAATCTGGCTGGCGTTTATTGTCATCAGAAATATTGTCGCGCCGGTTAAGGACTTGGTCAAAGGTACGCAGGCAGTTGCCGAAGGCCATTATCGTCAGCAGTTGCCGGTCTTGGCGCAAGATGATTTGGGTTTTCTGGTTGAATCATTTAATCTGATGACTCGGCGCATAGCACAATCGCGAGACGAGGCCCGCTCCGCCAGTCTGGAGGTGGAAAGCCAAAGAGCCTATCTGGAAATTATTCTGGGGAATCTAACCGCAGGTGTCATCAGTTTTGATGCCGAGTATCAAATCAGAACCGCGAATCAGGCCGCTTACAGAATTTTACATATCCCGGTCAGTCAGTTTGTGGGGCATTATTTACAGGAGCTGAGTCAACAACATGCTGAACTGGCTGAATTGTTAAATACCATCCAAACGCTGCTTGAACAGGCTGATGAAATATGGGAAAGACGTATTGCCTTTTTGGGGCCCAATGGCCGACAGGAATTACTCTGCCGGGGAACACCATTGTTTTCTCAAAGCGGTCTGAGAATTGGCGCGATTGTTGTGTTTGATGATGTCACCGATTTGATTCAGGCGCAGAAAAATGCAGCCTGGGGGGAAGTGGCCAGACGATTGGCGCATGAGATTAAAAACCCGCTGACGCCGATAAAATTATCGGCCGAACGATTGCAGCACAAATTAAGCCGGGAATTACAAGGCGATTCGGCAGAGATGCTGCAACGTGCCACTCGAACGATTGTTCAGCAGGTTGAGGCAATGAAAAGAATGGTGGACGATTTTGCCGAATATGCCAGACCTGCGAAGCGGCAGGTCAGCAAAATTAATTTACAGGAACTGGTTCAGGAGGTATTGAATCTTTATGTTTTGCAATCAGAATTAACTTTTACGGTCGATGCGCCCCAAACCGGATTATGGATAGAAGCCGATCAGGATAATATGCGGCAGGTGTTGCATAATTTAATCAAAAATGCGCAGGAGGCCATGAATGGTGCCGGTAAAATAGAAATCAGACTGAAGCGGGTCGAAAAAAATAATGCCCTTTTTGTTGAGCTGGGAATTTATGATGAAGGTGCAGGTATTGATGAACAGCAGCTGCAGACGATTTTTGAACCGTATGTGACCAGTAAAGTCAAAGGTACCGGCTTAGGCCTTGCCATCGTGAAAAAGATAATTGAAGAACATGGCGGCGTGATTTGGGTCGATACCGCTTATAATAAAGGGGCGGGATTTATTATTCAGTTGCCAGGGGTTAAGGAATAGGAAATGAAAAAACAGGAGCCAACAATTTTAGTCGTCGATGACGAAGAAGATATTCGTCAGCTGGTGTCAGAAATTTTACAGGACGAAGGTTATCAGGTTGTCATGGCAGAGAATGCGACAGCCGCAAGACAGCTAAAGCAGGAACATCAGCCGGCATTAATTTTACTGGATATCTGGATGCCCGATATGGATGGTATTTCCCTGCTCAAGGAGTGGGTTGCCGAAGAGCAGCCTTTGTGTCCGGTGATTATGATGTCAGGACATGCGTCGGTGGAATCGGCTGTAGAAGCAACCCGGTTGGGTGCCTATGATTTTCTGGAAAAGCCGCTGTCGCTTGCCAAGCTGTTATTGACCGTTGAAAGAGCCCTGGAAGCCAGTTTGTTGCAAAAAGAAAATGCGGGGCTAAAGCAGCAATTAATGCTGGGTATTGAACCGGTGGGTAAAAGTGCAGCCATTGTTCGTCTGAAAGATCAGATTAAACGGCTGGCCAAGCACGATGCCAGAGTATTGTTTGTCGGTGAGGCAGGCGTGGGTAAGGAATTATATGCCCGTTATCTGCACAGTAACAGTTCCCGGCGTGATGGACCTTTTGTCGATGTTTCGGTGGGCAGTATTGCACCGGAGAACTCAGCTGTTGAGTTTTTTGGACGTGAAGATGGTCAGGATAAAATATACAGAGGATTATTGGAGCAGGCGCATGGCGGGACATTATTTCTTGGCGAAATAGCCGGCATGGACCCTGAAACCCAAACACGTTTGCTGAGTGCCCTGGAATCCAGTTCCTTTCTCCGTGTGGGTGGTAGTGAAGCGGTTAATGTGGATGTCAGAGTCATCGCATCCACCCGGATGAATCTTGAAGAAGAAGTGACCAGTGGTCGTTTCCGTCAGGATTTATACTATCTGCTGAATGAGGTGACGCTGGAAATACAGCCACTCCGGTTGCACAGTGAAGATGTGCCGGCTCTGCTGAATTTTTATGTGGACTATTTTTTCTCTCAGGAAAAATTGCCTTTCCGTAAATTTTCCATGGCGGCCCAGAATTATCTGCGTAACTACAGCTGGCCCGGCAATGTCAGAGAGTTGAAAAACCTGGTGCAAAGGTTGATGATTTTAGGCGCCGGCGAAGATATAGAGCTGGATGAGGTTAAAGATGCACTGGGCTCCATCGCAGATGGACAGCGTCTGGATGAAGACTCAATCCCTGAGTTTTTCAATTTGCCGCTTAAAGAAGCCAGAGAGCATTTTGAAAAATCATATCTTGAATATCATTTTGAAAAAAATGGCGGAAGTGTCGCTAAATTAGCGGCTGCGATTGGCATGGAGCGGACACACTTGTATCGAAAACTTCATGCCTTAAAAATTAAATTGTAAATAAACTTGAATAAAGCCGATAAATTTAGTAGAATTCCCGCTCTTTCAGATAGCCTTAACAGAATACAGAGTAACGATGAAAACATTTAGTGCAAAGCCCGCAGAAGTTAAGCGCGATTGGTACGTGATTGATGCAGAAGGAAAGACATTAGGTCGCCTTGCTACTGAAATTGCACGACGTCTTCGCGGTAAACACAAACCGGAATATACGCCTCATGTTGATACTGGTGATTACATCATTGTCGTCAATGCAGAAAAGGTCGCTGTCACAGGCAATAAAGAAAATGACAAGATGTACTATCGTCATACTGGTTATGTGGGAAACCTGAAGTCAGTCAGTCTGGGTAAATTAAGACAGACTTTTCCAGATCGCATTATCATGACGGCAGTAAAAGGAATGTTGCCAAACAATCCTTTAGGTCGTGCAATGTTCAAGAAATTGAAAGTTTATGCCGGTCCAGAACATAACCATCAGGCTCAACAGCCTAAAGTATTAGAAATTTAAGCAGGGTAAGATATGGCAGCTCAATATTACGGAACAGGTCGTCGTAAAAGTGCGGTAGCCCGCGTTTATGCAACAACTGGAACAGGTAAATTTACAGTAAACAGTTTACCTATCGATCAGTATTTTGGTCGTAAGACAGATGAAATGATTTCCAGACAGCCTCTGGAGCTGGTTGAAAAAGCAGGTGATTTTGATATCAATGTTATTGTAAAAGGCAGTGGACCTTCTGGTCAGGCTGGTGCAATCCGTCATGGACTTGCCCGTGCATTACTGGTTTTTGATGAAACATTACGTTCACCGCTGAGAAAAGCAGGTTATCTGACTCGTGATGCCCGTGTTGTGGAACGTAAAAAAGTGGGTTTACACAAAGCAAGAAAGCGTCCACAGTACTCAAAGCGTTAAATATTTTTTATTCCATTTATGGAAGAAAAAAAGCCGCAATCTTTGGTTGCGGTTTTTTTATGCGGAAAGAAAAGTTTTTTGAGTTTGTTTAAAACTAAACTATGTTATTTAACCTGTTTTTTATAGGGGAAATGACACATTTAGTCGTCCCGTAAAAATTTTTTATTAAAAAATCAAAAGGTTAATAATGGCATTAATTGTGCTTGATTAATATGGATTATTTCCAGGAGAATCTGTATGAGTCAACAAATAATGCAAACAACAGAATCAAGTTCGAATAAATCGAGTGAGCACAGTGCTATTCTTTTAGGCACGGGGCTGGCAGTTGCTTCCATGATATTGGTTCCGGCCGTCGCTATGCGGCTGGGTTTGGGAGCCAGCTTAACAGGGGCTTTAAGGATTGCACTGATGCGAGCTTCAAGTAAAGTTTGTAATGGCGATGACGATAGTTCCGGCGCGTCATCTTCAGGATTTAGTTGTCATTAAATAACTGGGTTAACAGCGGTGTATTATTTATAATCCACTTTTTATGTGCTTGTGTGGATAGATTGAATGAGTGAAGATAAAAAAAACTGTGATCTCTGTGGCTTGGCAATAGAAGTTACCGGGTTTGAATTAAAAACAGTAGAGGGAGAGAAGTTTTTTTGTTGTGAAGGATGTAAAGGGATTTATCAGATGTTACA
>CAYLNS010000116.1:0-8423 GCA_964385115.1 uncultured Methylomarinum sp. | reverse complement strand
ATGTGACATCCATGTCACATACACTTCTTCCGTAAATAACTGATATTAAATGGCATTTTTTTTTAAAGTACGCTGAGTAGATACGGTTTATAAGAGATAATTCATGCGGACACGTGTCAAGATATGCGGTTTTACCCGGCCTGAAGATGCCTTGTTTGCAGCCCGGGCGGGTGTGGATGCCATCGGGCTGGTGTTTTATCCGCCCAGTCCAAGAAATATCAGTATAAAAACAGCTCGCGACATTGTTTCCCGCCTGCCGGCCTTTGTAACCGTGGTGGCCTTGTTTGTGGATGCCGATGAAGCATTTATTCGTGATGTGTTGGCTCAGGTGCCTGTCGACTGTCTGCAGTTCCATGGTGATGAAACGCCGGAACAATGCAGAAAATATGCCAAGCCCTATATTAAAGCGATACGCATGCGCGAGGATTTGCATCTGGCGGATATTGAAAAACAGTTTTCAGATGCCTCAGCTTTATTATTGGATACTTACCACCCGGGGATTCAAGGGGGTAGTGGTGAAGCATTTAACTGGGAATGGATACCGGAACGCTGCTCATTGCCTGTCATACTGGCTGGTGGTTTAACCGTTGAAAATGCGGCGCAGGCCGTGAAAACGGTGCGCCCTTATGCGCTGGATGTCAGCAGCGGTGTGGAGCAGGCAAAGGGGATTAAGGATCCAGCAAAAATGGCGGCTTTTATTAATCATACCAATCAAGTAAAAGAAGAAACGTTATGACAGAACAATACAATATGCCTGATGAACGCGGGCATTTTGGGCCTTATGGCGGTATTTTTGTAGCAGAAACATTGATGCCGGCCATTACCGAATTAAATGAAGCCTATCAGAAATATCTGAAAGATCCTGATTTTCTGGCCGAGCTGGACAATGATTTAAAACATTATGTCGGTCGGCCGTCCCCACTTTATTATGCCGAGCGCTGGAGCCGGGAATTGGGCGGCGCGCAAATTTATCTGAAAAGAGAGGATTTGAATCACACCGGTGCGCATAAAGTGAATAACACCGTAGGGCAGGCCTTATTGGCCAAACGCATGGGTAAACGGCGGATTATTGCCGAAACCGGCGCGGGTCAGCATGGTGTGGCAACAGCTACTGTGGCTGCACGGTTGGGCCTGGAATGCGTCGTCTATATGGGCGCTGTTGATGTCGAACGTCAGGCTCTGAATGTTTATCGGATGAAATTGCTGGGCGCAACGGTCGTACCGGTTGAGTCCGGTTCCAGAACCCTGAAGGATGCGCTGAATGAAGCCATGCGGGATTGGGTAACCAATATTGATGACACTTTCTATATTATCGGGACGGTGGCCGGGCCACATCCTTATCCGGCCATGGTACGAGACTTTCAGGCGGTCATTGGGCGTGAAGCGCGCCAGCAATGCCAGGAAATGACCGGCAGGCTGCCTGATGCACTGGTCGCCTGTGTTGGTGGTGGATCCAATGCAATCGGTTTGTTTTATCCCTTTATTGATGATGCCGACGTTAAAATGTACGGCGTTGAAGCCGCCGGCGACGGGGTTGAAACCGGTCGTCATTCAGCGCCACTGTGTGCCGGAAGACCAGGCGTCTTACATGGTAATCGCACCTATCTGATGGCTGATGATGATGGTGAGATTATTGAAACCCATTCCATTTCGGCCGGTCTCGATTATCCGGGCGTCGGGCCGGAGCATGCCTGGCTTAAAGACACCGGTAGAGCTGAATATGTCAATATCACCGATGATGAGGCATTGGAAGGATTTCACGCCTTAACCCGTATGGAAGGCATTATCCCCGCACTGGAGTCCAGTCACGCCATGGCGTATGCCATGAAGCTGGCGCCAACGATGAATAAAGAGCAGATTATCATTGTTAATTTATCCGGAAGAGGGGATAAAGACATGCACACCATGGCTCAACGAGAGGGGATTAAAATATGAGTCGCTTGCAGACACGTTTTGAAGCATTAAAAAAATCAGGACGCAAGGCGCTGATACCTTTTATCACCGCAGGCGATCCTTTTCCTGAATTTACCGTCCCGATGTTGCACGCCATGGTTGAAGCAGGCGTTGATGTGATAGAACTGGGCGTGCCCTTTTCAGACCCGATGGCCGATGGCCCGGTTATTCAGCGGGCCAGTGAGCGTGCTTTGGAGCACCATGTCGGTTTGCGCAAGGTGCTGGCAATGGTTGCAGAGTTTCGCAGACAGGATCAAACGACACCTGTCGTGCTGATGGGCTACTTAAACCCTATTGAAATCATGGGTTATGAAGACTTCGCCAATGCCGCCAGCAGAGCGGAAGTCGATGGTGTATTAACCGTGGATTTGCCTCCTGAAGAGGCTCATGACTGTGTTGCCTTGTTAAAATCCCGCGATATAGACCAGATTTTTCTGCTTGCGCCAAACAGTCCGGCTGAGCGTGTGGAAAAAATGGATCAGGTGGGAAGCGGTTATCTTTATTATGTCTCACTCAAAGGCGTGACGGGAGCAGGGCATCTGGATACGGCCGATGTCGAACAAAAGATGGCCATGATTAAACAACATACCCGCTTGCCGGTGGGTGTAGGTTTTGGTGTCAAAGATGCGGAAACCGCCCGCGTGCTATCCAGGCTGGCGGATGGTGTCGTCGTCGGTAGCGCCTTGATATCAAAAATAGAAGCCAATCTGGATAATCCTGAACAGGCAAAAGCAGAAATCGTTGATTTATTAGCATCCATGCGACACGCCATGGATAGTCAAGACTGAACCGGAGCAAATAACGATGAGTTGGTTTGAAAAATTAGTCCCGTCCACCATAAGAACCACTGCCAGTGATCGAAAAACGACCGTGCCGGAAGGGTTATGGAACAAATGCCCCAGTTGTGATGCTATTTTATATAATGCCGAACTGGAAAAAAATTCCAATGTCTGTCCTAAATGCGATCATCACATGCGAATTTCAGCCAGACGTCGCCTGGAAATCTTTCTGGATGATGGCGAAGGCGAAGAAATCGGAGCCGGTTTAAAACCCAGTGACCCGTTAAAATTTAAAGACAGCAAAAAATATAAAGACCGAATTTCCCAGGCACAGAAAAAAACCAAGGAAAACGATGCCCTGGTCGTCATGAAAGGCACATTAAAAGGTAAGGGCATAGTGGCCGCAGCCTTTGATTTTGGTTTTATGGGCGGTTCCATGGGCTCGGTTGTAGGCGAGCGTTTCGTCCGTGGTGTTAACGAAAGTCTGAGAACCGGCTTTCCGTTTATCGTATTTACCGCCAGTGGTGGCGCAAGAATGCAGGAATCTTTGCATTCACTGTTTCAGATGACAAAAACCAGTGCGGCATTGGCCAGACTGTCTGATGCGGGCATCCCGTATATTTCATTTATGACTGATCCCACCATGGGCGGGGTGTCTGCCAGTCTTGCCATGCTGGGAGATTTGAATGTTGCCGAACCGAACGCTTTGATTGGTTTTGCCGGTCCCCGCGTTATTGAGCAGACTGTACGAGAAAAGTTACCGGAAGGTTTTCAGCGCAGTGAATTCCTGGTCGAACATGGTGCTATCGATATGATTATTGATCGCCGTGAAATGCGTGAAACGATTGCCAATGTCTTGTCCATGCTGACTGCGGGAATTTCAATAGAAAATAAAACAGACACTAATGCAGATGAAAACAGTGAAGTCGAAGCGGAAGAATCGACAGAAGCTCAGGAGCAGGACGACTGATAATGCCCCGGTTTCAATCGCTTCAGGACTGGCTGTCATGGCAGGAAGGATTACATCCGCGCGTCATTGACCTGGGACTGGAGCGGGCGGCCGGTATCTTTAAACAGCTCAATCCGGAAAATAACAAGCCGTTAACCATCACCGTGGCGGGCACCAATGGAAAAGGTTCCTGTATTGCTTTTCTGGATGCTATATACAGAGCTGCAGGGTATAAGGTGGGCTGTTATACCTCGCCGCATATTCTTGAATATAATGAACGCATCAAAATTGACGGGCTGCCGGTTTCGGACGAAATAATTTGTGATGCATTTGCGCGTATTGATTCAGTGCGTAAAAATGTCACGCTCAGCTATTTTGAATTCAGTACGCTGGCAGCCCTTGATATTTTCAGCCGTTCACAGCTGGATATTCAGTTGCTGGAAGTGGGATTGGGCGGCAGGCTTGATGCCGTTAATATTGTGGATGCGGATATGACCATCGTAACCAGCATCTGTATTGACCATGTGGACTGGCTGGGTGAAACCCGTGAGGCTATCGGCCGTGAAAAAGCCGGGATTTTTCGGCCTGATGTGCCAGCGATAATTGGGGACCCTGAGCCCCCGCAGTCCTTAATTGAGGTAGCCCAGGAAAAAAAATCACCAATCTATCGTTTCAGTATTGATTTTAATTACCAGAAAAATGTTGATGGTTGGCAATGGTCTGGCAAGGAAATGATTAAGTCTGATTTGCCGGAACCGGTTTTAAAAGGCGAACATCAATACAGGAACGCGTCATCGGTTTTAATGGCGGTCAGTTTATTGCAAAATCAGCTGGTTGTCAGCGATTCAGCAATAAAAAAAGGACTGACAAGCGCGGAACTGAATGGCCGTTTTCAACTCATAAAAGGCGATATTCCGGTGCTGCTGGATGTGGCGCATAATCCACAGGCGGTTACTTCATTACATGACTATATTCAAGAAAATTTTCCTGACGTTACCATACACGCCCTGTTTACCATGATGCAGGATAAAGATATGGCGGCGGTGATTGAATTGATTAAAGATGTGATTGCCAGCTGGACCATTGCAGCTATTGACAATTCCAGAGTCTGTAACGATGAAATGATAAAGGCCAGCTTTCTGAAAAACGGCATAGATGATTTCTCAATAGGTTTTGCTTCTTTTAAAGATTCACTGGCGGCAGTCAAACAAAAGGCCCGAAAAGGCGATTTGATATTAATTTTCGGATCTTTTTTTCTGGTGTCTGAATTTCTTGCAGATATCAAATCATAAAAGGTAGCTGAAGATGGATCAGGAACTAAAACAACGTCTGACAGGGGCCGTTGTAATTACAGCATTAGCGGCAATATTTATTCCCATGCTTTTTGATGACCCGGTTGACCAGCGTGGCAGGCAGATTAATGAGCTTGCCATACCGCCGCTTCCACAGCGTCAGCAGGATATCCGCTCCAGGCCACTCCCTGAAAATACTCAGGATGTGCTGGCGACACCGCTAAAAAACAAAAGGCCAGTTCCTTCGTCTGCCAATAGCAAGCGCTTTTCTCGCTGGTTTATACAGGCGGGTGGTTTTTCACAACAACAAAATGCTGAAAAACTCAGAGACCGGTTAAGAAAACAGGGCTTTTCTGCGACAGTCAAACCAAAGCAGACCCCAAAAGGCTTGTTATATAAAGTTCAGGTCGGGCCTGAGTTAAGTCGTAAAAGGGCGGAGCAGGTACAGGCCCGGCTTGAAAAGCTTAATCAACTGAACAGTTTTATTACCCAACAAAAAACAGATAAATGATCTGGATAGATTACGCTATTATTGCACTTATTGTTATTTCATCCGTTATCGGACTGCTAAGAGGCTTTATCAAAGAAGCCTTTTCCGTACTGCTGTGGGTGGCGGCCATTTGGGTCGGGTTGAATTTCAGTCGGGAATTTTCCGGTTTTCTGGAAGGCATGATTTCATTGCCTTCTGCCAGAATGGCGGCGGCTTTTGCAGTGTTGTTTATCTTGACACTGGTTGTCGGCGGAATAATCAGTTTTTTATTGTCAGCCTTGATTGAAAAAACCGGGCTGACCGGTTCAGACCGTTTTGCCGGCATGATTTTTGGAATCATCAGAGGCGCGGTAGTGGTTTCATTAATCATCATGCTGGCCGGGCTGACACCCTTACCGGAAGATTCCTGGTGGAAGGAATCGACGCTTATTCCTCCTTTTCAGTCACTGGCCGAATGGCTTAGTGAGCATGTGCCGTCAGGAATGGCGGGTTATATTCATTATCGTTAATCGTTTTCAGGATTTATTATGTGTGGTATTGCCGGCATTGTTTCTCATCAGAATGTCAATCAGGATTTGTATGATGCCCTGACCGTTCTTCAACATCGGGGGCAGGATGCTGCAGGAATTGTAACCTGTGAAGGAAATCGTTTCTTTTTACGTAAGGATAATGGTCTGGTGCGGGATGTTTTTTCCACCAGTCAGATGCTGCGTCTGCGGGGCAGCATGGGTATCGCCCATGTGCGTTATCCCACAGCCGGCTGTACCAGTTCAGCCGAAGCCCAGCCTTTTTATGTAAACTCACCTTTTGGTCTGACTCTGGCGCATAATGGCAATCTGACCAACACCGAACAGTTAAAAGAAGAGCTGTATCGGCAGGATCAGCGTCATATCAATACTGATTCCGATTCAGAAATCCTGCTGAATGTATTTGCCCATGAATTGCAGCAACTGGGTAAATTAAGAATTACCGCCGATGATGTATTTAATGCAGTGGCCAAGGTTCATCAACGTTGCCGGGGCGCCTATGCAGTTGTGGTGATGATAGCCGGGTTTGGTGTGCTGGCCTTTCGCGACCCGCATGGCATCCGTCCGGTTGTCTTTGGCGAACGTAAAACAGAGCAGGGCACTGATTTTATGATAGCCTCGGAAAGTGTCGCGCTGGATGTGCTTGATTTTGAAACCACCCGGGATATTGAACCGGGTGAGGCTATTTTTATTGAAAAAGATGGAAAATTTCATAGCCGCCAGTGTGCAGAGCAGGTTGATCACTGTCCGTGTATTTTTGAGCATGTTTATTTTGCCCGCCCGGATTCCATCATTGACGGTATTTCCGTTTACAAGGCCCGCTTACGCATGGGCGACAAACTGGCGAAAAAAATACTGCGTGAATGGCCGGATCATGATATTGATGTGGTTATTCCAATTCCTGATACCAGCCGTACTTCGGCTTTGCAAATGGCGTATCTGCTGGGTGTTAAATATCGTGAAGGTTTTATGAAAAACCGCTACATCGGCAGGACATTTATCATGCCGGGGCAGCAGATGCGTAAGAAGTCGGTCAAACAGAAACTGAATGCCGTCAGCCTTGAATTTGAAGGGAAAAATGTCATGCTGGTGGATGATTCCATCGTCAGGGGGACAACATCCGAACAGATTATCCAGATGGCCCGTGATGCCGGTGCTAAAAAGGTCTATCTGGCTTCAGCAGCGCCTCCGGTACGTTATCCCAATGTGTACGGAATTGATATGCCGGCGGCTCATGAATTGATTGCCCATAACCGTACAGAAGAAGAAGTCTGTCAGGCCATTGGCGCCGACCGTCTGGTGTATCAGGATTTAGATGATTTGGTGGATGCGGTCAGACAGGGTAATCCTGAAATCCAGCATTTTGACACTTCCTGCTTCAGTAACGAATATGTCACCGGTGATATTGACGATGCCTATCTGCAACGAATTGAAGCCCTGCGTAATGACGATGCACAGACGCAAAGCAACAGCGAAAACTTTATTATAGAAATGCAGAATTCAGCATAAACACCTGTAAACTGTAAAGAAGAAACTGCTAATTAAACAAAAAAGGATACTCACATTGACTGAAACAGACTGGCATGATTATGCATTGGAAACCCAGGCTATCCGGGCCGGGCAACATCGCACCCATGAAGGTGAGCACAGCATCCCTGTTTTTGCTACATCCAGCTATGTGTTTAACAGTGCGGAAGAAGCCGCCCTGCGGTTTACCGGCAAGCAACCGGGTAATATTTACTCAAGGTTTACCAATCCTACCGTAGCCGCTTTTCAGGACAGACTGGCTTTTATGGAGCAGGGCGACCGCTGTCTGGCCTTTGCCTCCGGTATGGCGGCTATTATGGCGGTGGGAATGGGCTTATTAAAAGCTGGCGACCATGTTGTCTGTTCCCGCAGCGTGTTTGGTAATACTGTGTTAATGTTCCAGAATTATTTCGGTAAATTCGGTGTCAGTACCGATTTTGTATCACTGACCAACCTGGATGAGTGGCGGGCGGCCATTAAGCCGGAAACCCGGTTTCTGTTTCTGGAAACACCCTCCAATCCCTTGATTGAAATTGCTGATATTCAGGCATTGGCGGAGCTTGCTCATCAACATGACTGTTTATTGATTGTGGACAATGTGTTCTGTACGCCTGTTTTACAAAAGCCATTGGCTTTGGGCGCGGATTTGGTCGTTCATTCCGCCACAAAATATATTGATGGGCAGGGGCGTTGTGTCGGCGGGGCCGTCGTCGGCAGTAACGACATCATGGAAAATGCCATTTACCCCTATCTGCGTACCGGCGGTGCAACCATGAGCCCATTCAATGCCTGGGTGTTTTTATCAGGGCTTGAGACGCTGGCTGTCAGAATGAAAGCGCATTGTAATCAGGCATTTGAACTGGCAAAGTGGCTGCAACAGCAGGATGCCGTGGCAAAAGTACATTA
>CAYLNS010000115.1:3468-8607 GCA_964385115.1 uncultured Methylomarinum sp. | reverse complement strand
TAGCGAGTCTGGACAGTAGCACGTAGAATTGTATGATATTTTTGGGGAGTAATTATATTCGGCGTGTTTAAGAGATATGGTTGAATTATTCAGGCTGAATAATTACTTTGAGGAAATGATGGATGTCTTGAATGAACAACCAAGATTAAATTAAAAACTTAAGATTGGAAGGTGTAATGTTGATAGGTTTCCCACACATTTGTATGGGAAACCCGAGAGATGCTTATTTGGACAATAAGTCTTTACGCTGACGGCTCATGACCACAAAACCACTCAGCGCAGTCATCATCAGCACCATGGCTGAAGGTACGGGGACAACCTGACTGGCTGTGTCTATTGAGTAAACCCCTATACCACCGCCATTGCGTTCGTATCCGGCCAGTAAGATAGAGCGTCCTGTGGGGCTGTCTTCAGCATTAATGAATAACAGTGATTCAGGGGAAACCAGACCGTCTGTCAGATTGTTGATATAGCCAGAAAATTCAGGAGATTCCGGATTTGAAATATCAAAAGCCAATATTCCACCCTGACGTTCCAGTCCGATAAAGGCAATCCGTTTACCCTCAATTTCGGCCAGATATAATGCTTCAGGTTCTGGGCCCTTATCATCAGAGCGTTTGTCAAATTTGGATAGATTGGCATTGATATTATGTTTGTCAGGATCGAGGCTGAACAACAGTGATTCCAGAGAGCCGGTATCACTCACCCGCTCACCCGTTTCGGCGTCCCAGATTGAAACAGAGCGTGTGCCGGCCATGATAAGCTCGTCTATGTCGCCATCGCCATCCAAGTCACCGTCAACCGTTGAAACCCGTAATCTTCCTAAGGCACTTTTTGCGGCAAAATTACCGTCGTATAAGTCATTTAATTCGTTACGGGTATTCTCGTCCAGATTATCCAGATCCTTAACTCTTATTCTGTCGCCATCATCAACCCGGAAATCACCTTCATTCGCTGTGACGATGAATTTTTTTCCGTTGCTGTTGAAGGTGGCAAGGGTATCAGGCATGGGCAGGCCGGATACACTATCATCAATATGAACCCCGCCATCTTTGTCAGATGCATCAATAGTCTGTTTGATTGTGCCTAATGGATGCAGCTTGGTCCATTTTTCTGTTTGTAAATCAAATACACCGACAGCATTATTTTCCTGCAGGCTGACATAGAGTTTATCGTCCAGTTCAGAAATATATTCCGGCTCGATATGCCGGTATAATTCGGTGGTTGTTGGATCATTGATTCTCATATGATTAAGATTTACGCCGGCAGCCAGGTTATCAGCTTTAAAGTCAAAGGTTTTCACCTGAGAACTGGATAAGGATGAAACATCTGAAACACGGGAAATCCCTGAAAGATCAACGATACTGATTGATCCGGGAGCATCGCTATCGCCGCCAACCGTAAATTCACCCTCATTGGCAATAAATAATTGGGAGCCATCTTTTGAGAATCTGACCATATCAGGATGAAAACCAACATCCAGGGTTGTAATCGGACCGGAAGAACCACTCCGATAATTAAAAAAGGCCAGTTTTCCCTGGCTTTGTCCATTAAGTGTCGGGATGAGTGTGGCCACTCCAAAACCGCGCCCTAACGGGTCAATGGCTGTAGAGGAAACACTGCGAATACTGTTCTGATTAACAAAAGCTGAGGAAAAATCAATGCTCGAGCGCTCTGTAAGCTGTCCGTTTGATTCAAGTTCAAGTATCTGGACTCCATAACCATCATTACCTGATAGTGTCGATAACACCGTGTGTTGATCTGGAGAATAGGCAATAATTTCACCAATACCGGTTTTAGCACCTGAATTTCCATTGTAGGCGCTTAAAAGATTCATGTTTATTTCAGCATACGCGCTAGAAGCCCCGAAAAGGCCCAGGGTTAATACTGGCAAAGTAATTTTTTTATAATTTATAAACATAGTCTTACCTATTGCTTTATCGATTAATATGTTGTTATTACAGCAAATGTGTGTGACAAAATGATGAAAATGGATGATAAACAATAATGCTTATTGCTTGTGATTGTAGTTATCGTGGGCAAAAATTTATTTGACTGGGTGCTAAAAATAACTATGTTCGGTGGGGTTGTCAGAAAACTCGCTAATCGTTCGCCTTTAATCCCTGCAAGTATTAGAATGTACTCCTTTTGATTGTAACGGATTACAGCCTTCTTTGGGTATGCGGAGAGGCTTTGTTACGCATAAGCAGACAATTTAAATATTTAAAATTTTGATCTAAGGAGTTTTCCGTAATGGATTTTATTCATGCATTAATTTTAGGCATCGTACAAGGTATTACCGAGTTCCTGCCTATTTCCAGTTCCGCTCATCTGATACTGACGCCGGTTTTTTCCGGTTGGGAGGATCAGGGCGTTGCGTTTGACCTGGCTGTGCATATAGGCACGTTGCTGGCGGTTGTTATTTATTTTCGGCGCGATGTCAGTGTATTACTGGTTGATGCGTGGCGTTCAGTGGTTGAACGACAGCATGTTGGCCATAGCCGGCTGGCCTGGGCCGTTGTTATCGGTACCATTCCGACCGGTCTGGCGGGCTTGTTACTGCTGGATTTGATTGATACGACGCTGCGTTCGGTTCAGGTTATTTTTGTCACGACAATCTTTTTCGGTGTGTTATTGGGCCTGGCGGATGTGTTTGGCAAAAAGCAGCGAAGCATTGATTCCATTACCTGGAAAGATGCGGTTCTGGTTGGGCTGGCTCAGTCCATTGCTTTGATTCCTGGAACCTCCCGCTCGGGCTCTACGATTACTGCCGGTTTAATGCTGGGGCTGGACAGGCAGGCGGCTTCACGATTTTCTTTCTTGCTGGCGATTCCCATCACGGCACTGGCGGCTTCCGTCAAAATACTGGAAGTGGCGACAGAACAGTTGCCGGTGGACTGGACAGCCTTTCTGATTGGAGGTGTTACCTCATTTATCACCGCTATTTTGGCAATACATTATTTTCTGAAATGGCTGAACCAGTTTGGTATGTGGCCTTATGTGATTTATCGCATGATTCTGGCGGCGGTTATTTATTTTATGTTACTGAGTTAAAAAGATAGATGAATTTGAAATCAATTTTAGGGCTGGTCATTATTTTTGTATTTACGGCCTGTACACCACAGGAAAAATTACAAAAATTTGCCGGATTAACCCAGGGGACTTCTTATCATGTCACCGTCTGGGTGCCGGGGGGTGGCAATATTGAACAATTAAAATCACTGGTTGATCAGGAACTGGCGCGAATTGACAAATTATTGTCTAACTATCGGGATGATTCGGTGCTGGAGCTGTTTAACCGGCAGCAACATACTGATCCGGTCAAGGTCGGCGAAGAAATCGTCCAGTTACTCAGGAAGGCTGAGAAGGTGAGCATTGCCACACAAGGTTGTTATGATCTGACCAGTAAGCCTTTGTTTGCGCTATGGGGGTTTAATGGCGACAATCCCGCCATGCCTGACCCGGCGGAATTACAGAGGTTAAAACAACGCATTGGTTATGACAAGATTGAGATTATTGATAATCAACATATCAGGAAACGGGAGCCTGGCATAGAAATTGATATTTCATCAATCGCACAAGGCTATAGTGTGGCGCGTATCGGTAGGTTACTAGAGCAGCAGGGTATCGAAAATTATCTGGTGGAGATTGGCGGCGAGCTGGAAACCAAAGGTTCAAAGCCGGGCGGACAGCCTTGGCGGGTGGCGATAGAAAGACCGTTACCCGGTGCCAGAAAATTACAGAAAATTATTACCATCAGACAAAAACAGATTTTGGCGGTGATGACTTCAGGAACATACCGGCATTATTTTGATGAGCAGGGGCGGCGGTACAGCCATATACTCGATGCCAGAACAGCCATGCCAGTCACTCATCAAACCGTATCGGTCACAGTGTTGCATGATGATGCAACACAGGCCGATGCCTGGTCGACGGCACTGCTTTGTCTGGGGCGGGAACAGGGTATCAAAACAGCAGAGCAGGCGGGTATTGCGGCATTATTTCTGGAGCAGGTGAATGATGACCTGGTCGAATATTCCAGTCAGCCCTGGCAGCAACTTAAAAACGTAGATATTCAATAATGCTGAGATTATTTAAAATCAGTCAGGGATTGATTAAAGAGATGCCGAAACCGGCTGAAATGACCTTATCTGAATTACGTCAAGCCAACTGGGTTGATGCACAAGAACCGGATGAAAACGAACGTTTATTATTAAAACGCTTTATTCGAAGTGATTTGCCGGATGCGGATGAAATGGATGAGATTGAGTCATCGGCGCGTTATTTTATTGATCATTCAGGCGTTCATGTTCATTCATTGTTTCTGACGCAGGCCGAGGGCCGGCATCAGACAGAGACTGTGGCTTTTATCTTGCAAAATAATTTTTTGATTACGATACGTGATGCTGATATTGCGGATTTCAGATTATTACGCATGCGCGCGCGACATGGTTTTGTTCAGTGTGATTCGGCGGCTGATTTGATGATGACGATTCTGGAGCAGAAAGTCGAAAATCTAGCCGATATTGTCGAGGAAATTCACAGTCGGCTGGAAGTGCTGAGTCAGGACGTGCTTGAGAACCCGGAAAGTGATCTTGAGGCGGGCATTTCCCAGTTGGCCAGACAGGAAAACAGCAATGGTAAAATCCGTTTATGTTTGATGGATACCCAGCGGGAATTATCATTTCTGCAGCGCCATCTGCTGGATCAGCCGGATTTGCAGGAAACCTGCCGTAAAGTCATGCGCGATGCGGAAACACTGCTATCGCATAATTCTTTTCTGTTCGACAAGGTTAATTTTTTGATGGACTCCATTCAGGGCTTTATCAATATCCGTCAGAATCAGATTATCAAGATATTGTCTATTGCGGCGCTGATTTTTTTACCACCTACGGTCATTGGCAGTATTTATGGCATGAACTTTCAGTTTATGCCTGAGCTGCAATGGGTTTACGGTTATCCAGTTGCATTATTGGCTATGTTTGTATCAGCTGTTGCGCCGTATCTGTTTTTTAAATTTAAGGGCTGGCTGTAATCGCTGGGTTTTGGCAGGATATGGAATATTTTCTTTTTAGCATAACCGGCCGTAATGAAAATCAGAATATAACTATTCAGCGTATTTAGGTATTTAATATCAGT
>CAYLNS010000115.1:0-3368 GCA_964385115.1 uncultured Methylomarinum sp. | reverse complement strand
AAGCAACTGATATCAACACATTTCTCTTTTAAAGTACGCTGAGTCGGTCCATCAGAACTTTTTCAATAATTGCTCGAAAGCTTTAATCATATCCACGGTTTCGCTGTACTTTCCGCTCATTTCCCTGATGGCTTCTACATTGTGTTTACTGAGCTCGGTTGATGACTGGATGTACTGATTTATTTCCTTGATTTTCTGGTTGATACTTTCCAGGTTGGACATATTCAGCGAAAAGCTCTCAGTTGTCTGGTTCAGAATATCGGTATTGGTGTTGATTTGGGAAGACACCAGATTGGAGTGGTCTATCAGGCCTGAAAGGTCGGCCACACTCTGCTGCATACTGTCGTTGATGGAGTTAATATTGGATACCACCGAGCCCACGGTACTGTTGGCTTCGTTTAATGAATTCTGGGTTCTGATAGCAAGTTGTCTGACCTCGTCAGCAACAACAGCAAATCCGCGGCCCTGATCACCAGCGCGGGCGGCTTCAATCGCGGCATTCAACGCCAGTAAATTAGTTTGCTCGGCAATACTTTCAATAATATCAAGAACGCTGTTTACCTGATTGATTTCTGTCGCCAGATTCAGTAATTTTGTGGAAATATCAGTTTCATTGGAAACATTCTGCTCCACATTGGTTTTTAATTCCTGCATGGTCTGGTTGGCTTCAATCATCAGTTTGTTGGCTTTTTGGATTTCATCAAGCGTCTGCTGGGTTGATTGAACCGATTCCTGAGTAAAGTGACTGACATTATTGGTTTCTGACGAAGAGATGATTAGATTATCACTGACCTTAGTGGAATCTTCTATTGCCTGTTGTGAAAGCCGGGTATATTCCTCAAGCGTATTGTGGGCGGCATGGGTGTTTCCCTTGGCGCTATTGACAATTTGCCGGATATGGTCGATTAGCTGATTGAAATATCTAGCAATTGTGGCTAGCTCATCGCCACTGTCCAGATGAAAATGTTTGTTTAAAATACCATTGTCTTTAGCCAGTTCATCCGAAATATATTTGATGGGCTTAACTACAACTCGGTGAATAATATATGACAGAATAAACAGAATGATAATATCCAACGCGGTCATCAGGCCCAGCTGCATGATTAATGCAGATTTGGAATGATTGATGAGGGATTCTACATCGGATAATTTTTTCGCAATTACCGCATAGGCAACGGTGTTCTGCTGGAAATCCTTAATCGGGATACTGGTGTAATAAAAACTGGCGGTTTTATTGGTTTTGGTGATGTCGGCTTGTTTGAGTTCCTGAAACAGCTTTTGATTCAAAAGTCCGGGTTGGGAGGCCAGAACAAAATGATTATTCAATTTTGGATGATTTTGTAATTTAGTGGCAATATCCAATAAATCAGACTTCATTAAAATTATGGCCTCCATGCCTTGTTGCTGGGCATTTTTAATAATCGAATTTAAGCCCTGCATGAACTCAACACTGCCCAGGTATTCGGAATGATAGATGACAGGCGCAATGCCTCTTAATATCAGTCCGGCACGCCCGATTTCGATTGCAGAAATCGGTTTTTTTTCATTCTTAACAAAGACAATCGTATTTCTGAATCCCTTTAAATCATCACCGTATTTATTGAGTTTCCAGAGCCTGACAAAGCTTCTGACCTCTTTATCATGAAGGTGTATTTTTATGTTTTTGTAAGGCGTAAAACGCCGGTAATTATCAACCAGCTGCTTAAGTCCATTGATGGCAATTGAGCGATTCTGACTTTGTAAGGCTGAAATGACATAATGATTTTGTGCCAGGTCGATGGCATTGGTAATCGCAATATCAAATTTTGCCTGATATTTCTGATTAAAAAACAGCGTCAGTTTCTGGGCTTCGGTTTGATAGACTTCGGTTTCTATCTCCCTCAGATTTATCCAGGACGTAACCAGTAAAATTGAGAGTCCAATAAACAGAGAGAGGATGAGTGGAATGTGAATCTTCTGACTGATACTCATTTTTTTAATTATTGTTAGGTGTCCTGCAAAAGGACTCTTTAAAGACTAATCTGGATAAAACCACTAAGAGTATAGACAATCAATTTAAAATTGTAAGGTTTATCTGATTTTATTAGGGATATGCTTACAGAAGATGAGGGCGACTCCTCGATGAGAGAATTAAAAAGAATAATCAAATCCCAACCAGACATTGTTAGAAAAAACACTGTTGCGCTCAAAGCTGAATTTTCTGGAACCATATTGCCAGCCAGTTTTAATCGTAGTCGATGGACTTAATGCATATAACAGTTCAACTTCTCCCTGAAAGACATTTTCATTGCCTTGATAGTGAAGATCTTCACGGTACGGGCTGGTGTATTCATTATTTTCATAGTCAAAAATAACAATCATTTGTATATTTTGAATAAGCTCTATTTTTAGTTCGGTGGAGAAATAATGATTGATATAGCCAATATCATCTTTAAATTCAGAGGTTTTACTGCCGTCGGTATAGCCTCTTTCAAAATGATATCCGGCCAGCAATTCCATTCCTGACGAGATTTCCCACTCTATGTGAGTGCCTACGGTAAAAAATTGGGTGTCACGATATGAAAAAGGCTGGTCATAGAGGCGAATGCCATAACGAACCAGACCGCGTATTAACAGCGTGTCTGTAAGTTTCTGATCCAGGTGAGCCGACCAGGTGTGGCTGTTTATATTTTCATCGGCATCGTCTATGGCCTCATCCTGGGACGGTGTGTTTCTGCCGATATAAAGTTCCGGGATAAAGTCATAAAGCAGTTTTATGCGGGTAGCTTCTGACAGTTGCTGTTCAATTTCCAGTTGCAGGTACGGGTGGGTATATTTTGTGTGTTGCTGAAAGATATATGCGCCGGCAGCGATAACAATTTGCTGTTCGCCCAGGCTGTTTTCAGTCGTCCAGTTGAGACTGGTGCTGGGCTCATAGATAAAATCTGAGGCCTTTTCCGGTTCGTCGACAATGGGCTGGGTGGGGTCCTCTTTTAATGACAGCCTTCTGGTGACAGAGAAAAGACCTACATAATCTGTGAAATAAGTGCTAAAAGCGGTATTCAAAGCCCAGTCGCTATCGTTGTGGGCATAAGAAAATTTGCTGGCCAATAAAATAGGCAGGATAGACAGGTGTTTTTTTGCAAAAGGCATAAAGATAGAATGTTTAAAAATATTTAGTATATTGTAATATACTTATAAATGACTCGGCAAGCGCTTGCTTGTATTGTGCTGCGATGCCTTAGCCTTAAACTTTAGTTGAAATCTGGGGTTTTTTCCGAATAAATGCTCCGGCTAAATTGAGTTTATCCCCGTTAAGCACAGAAGAATTGATGACTATCCGAAAGCGTGAGCAGGAGCCTGGCGCACCGGGCCCTTGCAGATTTCAG
>CAYLNS010000114.1:0-8620 GCA_964385115.1 uncultured Methylomarinum sp. | reverse complement strand
AATGCGCATAAAAACCAGGGAGGGTTTGTCGGGTTTATTGGTGATTGTAACTATTTTTGTATGTGCGGTGTTTACATATCAGTTACTTATTTTGTAACCAATAGGGTTATGAATGATTTTGCTGGGACAGCTTTTTAAAGCAATAAAAAAGGAGCAGAAGCTCCTTTTTTACGGCAATAACTATATCTGTTAATAACGGTAGTGATCAGCTTTATAAGGACCTTCAACCGGTACATTAATATAAGCAGCCTGTTCAGGTGTTAGCTGGGTCAAATTAACGCCCAGTTGTGCCAGATGAGAGCGAGCTACTTTTTCATCCAGCTTTTTAGGCAGGATGTAAACCTTGTTTTCATAATCATCGGCATGGTTCCACAATTCAATCTGCGCCAAAACCTGGTTACAGAATGAATTGGACATAACGAAGCTTGGATGACCTGTTGCGCAGCCTAAATTAACCAAGCGGCCTTCCGCCAGCACAATCAGGCGTTTGCCGTCTGGGAAGATGACATGGTCAACCTGAGGCTTGATATTTTCCCAGGTATATTGACGCAATTTGGCAATTTCAATTTCCGAATCGAAATGGCCGATATTACATACGATTGCCTGGTCCTTCATGGCCTGCATATGCTCATGAGTGATAACATCTTTATTACCCGTTGCGGTGACAAAAATATTAGCAACAGGAGCGGCTTCTTCCATAGTGACTACACGATAGCCTTCCATAGAAGCCTGCAGGGCACAGATTGGATCAATTTCAGTAATCCAGACGGTGGCGCCCAGGCCACGTAAGGATTGCGCGCAGCCTTTACCGACATCGCCATAACCGCAGACTACGGCAATTTTACCGGCAACCATCACATCAGTTGCCCGTTTGATACCATCAACCAGTGATTCGCGGCAGCCGTACAGATTATCAAATTTTGATTTGGTAACAGAGTCATTAACATTGAATGCCGGGACTTTTAAGGTGCCTTTTTCAACCATTTCATACAGGCGTAAGACGCCGGTAGTGGTCTCTTCTGACAGGCCTTTGACATCATCCATCAATTCCGGAAATTTTTCATGCATCATCAGCGTCAGGTCGCCGCCGTCATCCAGAATCATATTCGGACGCCAGCCATCAGGCCCTACGATAGTTTGTTCAATACACCATTCGGCTTCTTCCTCGGTTTCACCTTTCCAGGCAAAAACCGGGATTCCGGCGGCAGCCATCGCAGCGGCAGCGTGATCCTGGGTGGAGAAAATATTGCAGGAAGACCAGCGGACTTCTGCACCCAAAGCAGTCAGGGTTTCAATCAACACTGCTGTTTGAATGGTCATATGCAGGCAGCCGGCGATGCGGGCGCCTGATAGTGGCTTTTCTGAGCCATATTCTTCGCGCAGGGACATCAGTCCGGGCATTTCGGTTTCTGCAATTTGAATTTCTTTACGGCCCCAGTCGGCCAGCGAGATATCCGCTACTTTATAATCTTGATTAGTCATGGTGTTTCCTTTTTGGTTACAGTCCGGCAGAGTCTTTCAATGCCTGGGCTTTATCAGTTTTTTCCCAGCTGAAGCTGTCTTCAGTCCGGCCAAAATGACCGTATGCGGCGGTAGGCTGATAAATGGGTTTCAACAGGTCTAATTGGGCAATCAGGCCTTTTGGACGTAGATCAAAGTGCTCGTTAATCAGGTCAATAAGTTTGTCTTCGCCGATTTTGCCCGTGCCAAAAGTTTCGACGCTGATAGAGGTGGGTTCAGCAACGCCAATAGCATAAGAAACCTGGATTTCGCAGCGTTCGGCAAGGCCGGCGGCAACGATATTTTTAGCAACATACCGAGCCATATAAGCAGCGGAACGGTCTACTTTTGAGGGGTCTTTACCGGAAAAAGCACCGCCACCGTGTCTGGCCATGCCACCATAAGTGTCAACAATAATTTTACGACCGGTCAGTCCGCAGTCTCCAACCGGGCCACCAATAACAAACTGGCCAGTCGGGTTAATGAAGTATTTTGTTTCCGCGTGCAGCCATTCTTTAGGCAGGGTAGGGATGATAATTTCATCCATGACCGCTTCTTCCAGCAGTTTGCCTGAAATTTCAGGAGAATGTTGGGTGGACAGTACTACAGCATCAATAGCGACCGGTTTGTTATCCACATAACGGAAGGTCAGCTGGCTTTTGGCATCAGGGCGCAGCCAGGGAAGGGTACCGTTTTTGCGGATTTGTGCCTGTCTTTCCACCAAGCGATGTGAATAGGTGATGGGGGCCGGCATAAGAACATCGGTTTCGTTACTGGCATAGCCAAACATTAAACCTTGGTCACCAGCACCTTGTTCGTGGTCTTCGGTGTCATCCACGCCCATAGCGATATCCGGGGATTGTTTGCCGATTGCATTCATTACCGCGCAGGTCTTGCCATCAAAACCGATGTCGCCATCGTTATAACCCACTTCGCAGACCACATTACGCACCAGCTCTTCGGTGTCAACCCAGGCTTCGGTTGTGATTTCACCGGCGATAATAACCATACCGGTTTTTACCATGGTCTCGCAGGCGATACGTGATTTTGGGTCCTGTGCCAGTAAGGCGTCAACAACGGCATCAGAAATCTGGTCAGCCAGTTTGTCTGGATGGCCTTCTGATACAGATTCTGAAGTAAAAATAAAATTATTGCTCACGATAATATCCTCGTACCTGAATGAATTGAGTGTAGTACAAAAAAAGCCGCAATAGCGGCTTTTTTGTTTTTTGGTAACTATTTAGCGTGTCAAATATTTTAAATATCAATCGCTTACTCCAGAAGATGCCGCAAACATATCTGTTTAGGTTTGAATGTGACAGGGATGGTACATTCATTTATTTCGTAAGCAAATGATATTTAATGGGTTTGCTTAAGTTATTCGCGCTGAATAATTACATTTTTTGTATGGTGGGCCCTCCCAGACTCGAACTGGGGACCTGCCGATTATGAGTCGGATGCTCTAACCAACTGAGCTAAGGGCCCTGACTTTACGTTTTAATCGCCATCAAGAAAGCATCTTAACTGCTCTGAGCGTGAAGGGTGTCTCAGTTTTCTGAGTGCCTTAGCTTCAATCTGACGAATTCTTTCGCGGGTCACATCAAACTGTTTGCCTACCTCTTCCAGAGTATGATCGGTATTCATATTAATACCGAAGCGCATACGCAAAACCTTGGCTTCCCGTGCGGTTAATCCACTTAATACATTTTGCGTGGATTCCCTTAATCCTGCAATTGTAGCAGATTCTACAGGCGAGAGCATCTTTGAGTCTTCAATAAAATCGCCCAGATGAGAATCTTCATCGTCACCGATAGGGGTTTCCATGGAAATAGGTTCTTTGGCAATCTTTAACACCTTTCTAACCTTGTCCTCAGGCATTTCCATACGTTCACTGAGCTCTTCAGGAGTGGCTTCGCGGCCTTTTTCCTGCAGAATCTGTCTGGAAATGCGATTAAGCTTGTTAATCGTTTCAATCATGTGAACAGGAATCCGGATTGTACGAGCCTGGTCGGCAATAGAGCGGGTAATCGCCTGTCTGATCCACCATGTCGCATAGGTTGAAAATTTATAGCCACGACGGTATTCAAATTTATCAACGGCTTTCATCAGACCGATATTTCCTTCCTGGATGAGGTCCAGAAATTGCAAGCCTCGGTTGGTGTATTTTTTGGCAATTGAAATAACCAGTCTGAGATTGGCTTCAATCATTTCCTTTTTGGCGCGTCTGGCTTTGGCTTCACCAATGGAAATACGGCGATTAACATCTTTTATATTGCTTATTGCCAAGCCGTGTATTTTTTCGATTTCAGCCAGTTTAAGCTGGGCTTTTTTAATATCGTCCTGATATTCTTTTAAGACTTTGGAGTAAGCCTTGCCATTGTTAAGGTATTGTTTGAGCCAATCCGGGTTGGTTTCATTTTCTACGAAGGAGCCGATAAATTCCTTGCGAGGCATTTTTGCCTTTTTGACGCAGATATTAAGGATTATTCTTTCCTGAGTACGGATTTCATTGGTCACTTCGGCAGAAATCGCAATCATCTTTTTCAGATATTGCGGTGTCCATTTGAATTCGCTAAAGCACTGGGATAAATCATCAAATAATTTGTTGGTTTTTTCGTGGGTATATCCATTCTTTTTGATGGATGCCTTAACCTTTTTCTGGATGGCTCTAAGCTGGTCAACTTTGACCTTGATATCTTCATAGCTCAGAGCTTTATCTTCTTCCACTTCCGCCGTTTCTGCTTCCGCTGCTGCGGCGGGTGTTTCCTCTTCGTCGGTGTCAGCAAAGCCATTGACCATATCCGTCAGGCGGATGCCGGAGTCTTCCGTTTGTACCTCATCAAAAGCTGTGATGAAGGCGTCAACGATAAAACCTGATCGGGCAATTGCGCCGATGATTTGTTTTTGCCCGCTTTCTATGCGTTTGGCAATAGAGAGTTCTTCTTCGCGGGTCAGGAGTTCGACAGAGCCCATTTCGCGCATGTACATACGAACCGGGTCGGTAGTGCGGCCAAATTCTGCGTCGACAGAAGCAAGTGCAGCGACTTCGGCAACGGCTTCTTCATCATCAGCGCTAACCGCAGTATCTGCGCTAATCAGGGAGTCGTCATCGGGTGCAACTTCGTGTACCTGAATGCCCATGTCATTGATCATGCCGATAATATCTTCAATCTGATCAGGATCGACTATGTCGCTGGGCAAGTGATCATTGACTTCAGTATAAGTCAGATAACCTTGTTGTTTGCCTTTTGCAATAAGTTGTTTAAGTTGAGACTGCTGTTGTTCGTGTTCTGGTTTCATTCTTCACTCACAAAAATTCTTCAGCATCAATCGCCGATGAACAGGAAAGTATAACAGTAAAGTTAAATAAATGCTATCACTTCGTTTTTCTCTGATTTTATATTCCGTTTGTGGGGAACGTTTGTCCTCGAATGTGCCATAAGGATTGTTGTATGGTTTGTATGAATCAGAGATGAAGTAAATGTTATTGTTTGATTTTTTTTAACAAAATATTTAATTTTTGTTTTTCATGAGGCGACAAGCCTTCAGTGCTTGATTTCGCCAATAATTGTTCCAGCTGACGATTGTTATCTAATGCTAATAAGTGGTTTAAAGTATCTTTAAACTCGGCTTTCTGGTCAGGAATGTTTAATTCCAGCCCCGCCAGATTCCGGACTATTTTTTCCTGCGGGGATTCCCGGAATTCTTCCAGAAGCAAAGCGGTGTTAACGGGCGCTTTGGACTGTATTTTTTGATAGATATCTCTTAACAGGTCGGCGCCCTTGAAACCGGTTTCCTCCCAGTTAATATTTTGTTCGTCCAGAATGCTGACAAGTTCCGGGTTTTGTAATAACAACGCTATGACAACGCGCGCCGGAGAAAGTTTTCCGGGTCTGTAAGCTTTGGTCGTAAGTGTAGGCGTTTTTGCGGCAATATCAACAGCTATGGAGGACTTTGTCAGTTCTTCCAGTTGTGAGAACATCATTTCTCTGAAAAAGCCGGGGGGTAGTGTTTCAAGATATGGTTTGGCTTCTGATGCGAGAGTCGAACGTCCTTCGACAGTATCAAGGTTTAATGGGTCTGTCAGGGTAGCGAAAAAATATTCGGACAAAGGTGTGGCTGATTGAATGCGGGAGAGCATTTTGTCCAGGCCTTCCGCTCTGACTAATGAGTCGGGGTCATGTGATTCCGGGAGCTGCATGATTTTTGCCTGACGCTTATCTTTCAGGTTGGGCAGCAGGGCTTCCATGGCGCGCCAGGCAGCTTGTTTGCCTGCTTTGTCGCCGTCGAAACATAGTACCAGTTCGGAGGTAAAGCGAAACAGTTGTTCGATATGTCTTTTGGAAGTGGCTGTTCCCAGTGTGGCAACGGCAAAATCAATACCGTGTTGCGCCAGTGCGATAACATCCATATAACCTTCCACAACGATGATGCGTTCCGGCCTGGAAGAATTCTCAAGCACTTCGGGGAGGCCGTAAAGTTCATTGCTTTTTGAAAAAACAGCTGTTTCCGGGGAGTTAAGGTATTTGGGTAATGAGTCATCAAGTACTCGACCCCCAAATCCAATCACCCGGTTGCGTTTGTCGCGAATGGGAAACATCAGTCTGCCGCGAAAGCGGTCATAGAGTCGGCCTGATTCATGCTGAATCAACATGCCGGTATCCAAAAGCTGTTTTGCGTCAACTATCTGGGCGAGGGTGTCCCATTTATCCGGTGCGTAACCCAGTGCGTATTTTTTTGCGATTTCACCGCTGACGCCGCGGGATTTCAGGTAGTCAACGGCTTTTTTCCCTTCGTTGCTTTTTAATTGCTGCTGGTAAAAAAGCATGACTTTATCAAGGGCTTCGTAAAGTTTTGATGTGTCTTGTTTGGGGGGTTGGGTGGTCGGGTGGCTGCTTTGTTCTCTGGGAACGTCAACACCTATAAAAGAGGCGAGATCTTCGACGGCTTCAACAAAATCAAGATGATTGTAGTCCATCAGAAAACTGATGGCGTTGCCGCTGGCGCCACAGCCAAAGCAATGGTAGAACTGTTTTTTCCGGTTGACTGAAAAGCTGGGGGTTTTTTCGTTATGGAACGGACAGCGGGCCATGTAGTTGCTGCCGGTTTTTTTAAGGGGTACGTGTGAGTCGATTAAATCAACAATATCGACTCGTACCAGTAAATCATCAATAAATTCGCGTGGAATTCTACCGGCCATGACCGGATGTGTCAGGCGTTGAGAGCAGTCTTGATTTTTGCGCTAACGATAGCCATGTCAGCGCGGCCCTGCATTTTTGCTTTAAGAGTGCCCATGACTTTTCCCATATCTTTGATTGATTTGGCGCCTGTATCGGCAATTGCTGAGGCAATCATGTCTTCAATTTCCTGTTCACTTAGAGGTTGCGGCAGAAAATCCTGGATGACTGTGATCTCGGCTTCTTCAATTTCCGCCAGATCTTCACGGCCTGCATCACGAAATTGACGAATAGATTCCCGGCGCTGTTTGAGCATTTTGTCCAGCACGGCAATAGTGCGTGCTTCATCAAGTTCGATGCGTTCATCGACTTCGATTTGCTTAATGGCGGCCAGAATCATCCGGATAATGCCCAGGCGGGCTTTGTTTCCGGATTTCATCGAGGCTTTCATATCTTCCTTGATACGATCTTTTAGGGTGCTCATGAATCGTCCTTAAAGTTGTGGGCGACCACGACGCAGATTTTTCAGCGCATAACGTTCGCGAGCCAGTTTTTTCAAATGACGTTTAACTGCGGCTGCTTTTTTACGTTTGCGCTCTGCAGTTGGTTTTTCATAAAATTCGCGGCGGCGAACTTCAGACAGTACACCGGCTTTTTCGCATGAACGCTTGAAGCGGCGGATTGCTATATCGAAAGGTTCGTTTTCTTTTACTTTTACTGCTGGCATATATTGACCTGATTGTATGTTAGTATCTTTTAATAAAATGTTCTGGGTGTTCGACCCAACAGAGAACCCATAATTATATCCGACAAATAAATTTTTATCAAAAACTTAATGTATATTCTAGGTATTGAAACCTCTTGTGATGAAACCGGGGTGGCTGTTTATCATTCCCAGCAAGGACTTATTGGGCATTTGCTATACAGTCAGGTCAAAATGCATAGCGAATATGGCGGGGTGGTGCCGGAACTGGCATCGCGAGACCATATCCGTAAATTGGTGCCGTTGATTAAACAATGTCTTGCACAAAGCCAGCTGCAATCCAGTGATATTGATGGCATTGCCTATACCGCCGGTCCGGGATTGATGGGGGCGTTGCTGGTCGGAGCCTGTACAGCCAGGAGTCTGGCCTGGGCCTGGAATATACCGGCGGTTGCCACACATCATATGGAGGGGCATTTGCTGGCGCCGATGCTGGAGGAAAATGCGCCTGAATTTCCTTTTGTGGCTTTGCTGATTTCCGGCGGGCACACCATGCTGGTCAAGGTTGCCGGGGTAGGGCAATATCAATTGCTGGGAGAGTCGCTGGATGATGCGGCCGGTGAAGCCTTTGATAAAACAGCAAAAATGCTGGGTCTGGGGTATCCCGGTGGGCCTGAATTAGCTCGTTTGGCGGAAAAAGGTCGGGATAGATTTAAGTTTCCCCGGCCGATGACCGATCGTCCCGGGCTTGATTTCAGTTTTTCCGGTTTAAAAACATTTACGATGAATACCTTGCATAAAACGGCGCAGACGGAGCAGGATAAAGCGGATATCGCCTATGCTTTTCAAAAGGCTGTCGCTGAAACATTGGCGATTAAATGCAAGCGGGCCTTGCAGCAAACAGGTTTGAAAAGGCTGGTTATCGCTGGCGGAGTCAGCGCCAATAGCGAAATACGGCGGGCTTTGCAGCAAATGACGCAGAAACAGGGAGCAAGGCTGTATTTTCCTCGGCTGGAATTTTGTACCGATAATGGTGCGATGATTGCCTATGCCGGTTGTCAGCGCCTGTTGGCCGGGCAGCATCAGGATTTGCAGATTTTTGCCCGACCTCGCTGGCCGGTCGATGAATTGTTGGAGGTTTAATCCGGTTTTGTCATAAATAATGTTTCTTGCTGAAATGGTAGCAGGAACTAAGTTTCTGTCCCCTCGAGTAAACGTTGGATATTGGCACGATGCCGCC
>CAYLNS010000113.1:0-8720 GCA_964385115.1 uncultured Methylomarinum sp. | reverse complement strand
GTAATCAGGGTGACAATATCTGCACCATATTTCGAGCGCAGTTGCTGAACTTCTGTATTTGACCGGAGTTTTCCCAAGGTGGCGGCATCGGTTTTGGGCGATGCCAGGTCAAATTCCAGGGTTTTGACCACATTAAAGCGGATTTCTGCCTGACTGTTTTCCAGTGCTTTGTTGGCGTAACTTTCCATGCTGGCAATTCGTGTTAAAAAATCAACATTCAACACGGATTTAGGTGGGTGCAGGACGAGTATGTCTACGGTGTGGATTTGAGCCTGAGCAATACCACTCAGGCACAATCCTGATGCCAATAATGCAGTTTTAGATATTTTCATGTTACTACCTTTTAGGAAAGACCTTCGGGAGGTGTTAATTGTGAATCGTCATGTTTACGGAAATAATCAAGGCTACGATCGTCAATTACCGTGCCTTGTCCGGTTCTGTTATCAATTTCAACCTGGTAAATGCTGTTTTCGGTGGCGACCATAATCAAAGTGGATTCCGGTCCCCGGGTGACAGTAAAAGAGGAAAGTTCATCGGCACCTTCAATGCTGCCGGATGAAACGGTGACTTTGTCATTAAACTGGCTGTAACTTTTTTCGATGGTGCCGGTATATTCAGCTTGTTCCTGAGGGATAAAAAAAGATACTTTTTGACCTTCTGAAAGATGTGTCAGGGCTTCGGGTTCGGCCTGGATATACTCGACCTGAATGTCGGCCGGGAGGGTGTCTTCATTAGACGGGGAGACTTGTGAAGCTTGCCATAAGGTTTTTTGCTGTTTGGCAGTTAATAGTGGCTTAGAAAACGAGTTTTGGATTTGATGCACAGGTGGCGCTGCATCTGGTTGACCAGAGTAAATAATATAACCCGCAATACCGATAGACAGAAAGCTGCTGATGAGAAGCTTGTTTTTCATACTTTTACCTGTTGAAGAAACTGTTGAGGGAAAGAATAGAAGATAAGAGGAACAAAAAGCGGGCTTAAGTCACAGTCCATGAAGTCCTGGTTTGCTGAACATCACACTTTTCATTTCTGAGTTGAATAAGTGTGGGTGAGTAATATTTATGCAAAAATTATCTTGTCCGAAGAGTGTTATTTAAGTATAATATCGGGCTTCATTTGGGTCGTTAGCTCAGCCGGTAGAGCACCGCACTTTTAATGCGATGGTCGAGCGTTCGAATCGCTCACGACCCACCACAGACATAAAAAAACCAGCCTAGTAGCTGGTTTTTTTATGTCTGGTCATTTTTCAAGCATTAAAAAAGGCCTCTGATTTTTATATCAAGAGGCCTTTTTTTCAGTTTCAAGCGGTTTCTAAGAATAAACGAGATAGAGTCCTGAGGTCGGCTAATCTTCCTGTTTTGGTTTTTCGGTAGATGATGAAGCCGAGTTGGGTTGCTCGTTTTGTGTTGGCTTTACTTCTGGTTTTTCCTGTTGTTGTTTTCTTTCAGAAAACTGAGTTGAATAGGCGTTGGCAGAGGACCTTTCGGGTGAGTTACTGCTATCTGCTGTATTATCTGGCTTCTCAGTTTTATTTTTCTGCTGAGTATTGTAATTAGGATTTCTGCGTCTGCGATTCGGGTTACGGCGATTATTTCGCGGTTTTTGAGTGGTCGTGGAATCGCTGTTTGATTCCGGTTTGGCGGAGACTGCTTGTTCCTGATCAACTGGTTTTTTATCAGTTTGAGGTTTGTTGGGGCGTTTATGTCGTCGTTGATTGGGTTTTGAGTTCTGTTGAGATGTGCTTTTAGAACTTCTTTTGTTTGTGGGTGTGCGTTTTTTTTGTGCAGGCTTTTGTGCGGGTGATACCTCGACACTTCCATCACTGCCAACCAGTTTTTGCCAGAATCGCTGAATCAGGCTGGCGGACGTTTTTTTGTTCTGTACGGGCGCAGGAGAGTCTGGTAAGAATTCCTTAATAGCCGGTTTTTCAAATTTGGCAGTCGATTGCTTGGCAAATTCAGGAGCACTTATATTTTCTTCCTTGATTTGCTCATGACTGGCTTTTTCATCGGCGTCTTCAGCTGATTTGATGCGTTCGATATCGTATGCCGGGGTTTCGAGGTGTTTACTTGGCAATACAACGATTGAAACATTTAAACGTGTTTCAATATCCTGAAGCATGGTGCGCTTTTCGTTGAGCAGGAAAGTTGCACAGTCTATAGGAAGGTGGGCAATCACTTTTTCCGTTCCTTTTTTCATGGCTTCTTCTTCAATGATACGAAGAACAGCCAGTGTTACGGACTCAACATTTCTAATGGTTCCCTGGCCTTTGCAACGGGGGCAGGTCAGTTGTGTGGAATCGCCTAATGACGGACGAATACGCTGTCTGGACATTTCCAGCAGGCCAAAGCGCGAAATACGTCCGGTTTGAATGCGTGCACGATCTATTTTTAAGGCGTCACGCAGACGGTTTTCAACCAAACGCTGATTTTTATTGGACATCATGTCTATAAAATCAATGACAAACAGGCCGCCTAAGTCACGCAGGCGTAGCTGTCTGGCAATTTCATCGGCTGCTTCAAGGTTGGTATTTAAAGCGGTATCTTCAATATCACTGCCTTTGGTTGAGCGGGCGGAGTTAATATCAATAGAAGTTAATGCCTCGGTGTGATCCACCACAATTGAACCACCGGAAGGTAGCGATACTTCCCGGTTGTAGGCCATTTCAATCTGTGATTCTATTTGATAACGGCTGAATAGCGGGACATCGTCCTGATACAGTTTGGCTTTTTTCAGATAATGCGGCATTACCTGTTGCAGAAACTTTTGTACCAGTTCAAAAGAGTCTGGATTATCAATTAAAATTTCATCAATTTCTCCGCGCAGATGATCTCTAAGAGCGCGGATAATGACATTGCTTTCCTGAAAAATCAGAAAAGGCGCTTGTTTGTCAGAACTTGAGCGGTCAATGGCCTCCCATAATTGTAAGAGATAATCCAGATCCCACTGCAATTCTTCTGCATTTTTACCACAACCCGCAGTGCGGACAATCAACCCCATGCTGTCAGGGCAGTTTAATGCTGCAATCGTTGCTTTAAGCTCTGCGCGTGTATCGCCTTCAATACGGCGGGATATGCCGCCGGCTTTAGGGTTGTTGGGCATCAGTACCAAATAGGTGCCTGCCAGACTGATATAAGTGGTTAATGCGGCGCCTTTATTGCCTCGTTCTTCTTTTTCAACCTGGACAATAACTTCCTGACCTTCGTGAATCGGTGGTTTGCGCGAACTGTGGTCATCGCTGTTATCGCTATCAGCATTATATTGTCTGGAAATTTCCTTAAAGGGCAGAAAGCCGTGCCTTTCTGCGCCATAATTAACAAAAGCCGCCTCCAGGCTGGGTTCGACTCTTGTAATGATACCTTTATATATATTAGATTTTTTTTGTTCTTTTGAGGGGACTTCGATGTCAAAATCATAGAGTTTTTGACCATCTACCAAAGCGACACGCAGCTCTTCCGGCTGGGTGGCATTGATAAGCATTCTTTTCATTGAGTTATCCTTGTTTTCTCCTGCTCCATTTTTTGTGTTTTAGACAGACCTGGCTGAATTTTCCGTATCGTTTGAGTTGGTTTGTAAACTACCTGAATAGTTACATTCTATGTTGCAGTCAAATTACTTTGATGATTTGTCATCAGATTTTAATCTGGAAAGGGTGTTATCAAAGTTTCAGTTATAGAGTCTGTTTCCAAAGAAGCAGCATCACTCATCATGGGTTGAGTGATAAAACCCGAAATTCTTTATTACAAATGCAGGCGAATCAGTTGTTTATATTATGTCTACTGAGATTTATGTGGCCGCATATTGTTTTATTAAACTCTACCAATATAACAATCTTTGGCAAAGCCTGCAATTTTATCATCACAATAAATGATATTTGTTATCATAATGAAGATGAATACGATAACTTCTGAACACCCCCCCAAAGTCCGACTGATAGAAATCACCGAAGATAATGCGGGTCAGCGGCTGGATAATTATTTGATTACTTTATTAAAGGGTGTGCCTAGAACCCGAATTTACCGGATTATCCGAAAAGGGGAGGTGCGCGTTAATAAAGGGCGGGTGGATATCAAGTATCGGCTTAAAGAGCATGATGTTGTCAGAATTCCTCCGGTGCGTGTCTCAGAGCGTGATGCAGAAATCAACATACAGCCCGGTTTAAAATACAGTCTGGAGCAAAACATTCTTTATGAGGATGAAGGTTTTATATTGTTAAACAAACCTTCGGGATTTGCTGTTCACGGAGGGAGTGGGATTAGTTCAGGTGTGATTGAAGCATTAAGAGTTTTAAGGCCTGAGCAACGTTTCCTTGAGCTGGTTCACAGAATCGATAAAGATACTTCTGGATGTTTGCTAATTGCAAAAAAAAGGACAATGCTTAAAGCACTGCATGAACTGTTTAAGGGAGACGGCGTACAAAAATCCTATCTTGCGCTTTTGTCGGGTCAATGGCAGCGTAAAAAACAATGGGTGGATGCCCCCTTGTTAAAAAACACCCGAAAGGGTGGTGAGCGTATGGTCATTGTCAGTCAAAATGGCAAGGCGTCTGAAACCTTGTTCGTAAGATTGCAAAAATATTCTGACTGTACGCTGGTAAAAGCTGAGCCTAAAACAGGAAGAACTCATCAGATTAGAGTGCATGCCGCATGGCTGGGACATCCGCTGGTGGGTGATGAGCGATATGGCGATACGGAAGTGAACAGACAAATGAAAAAAAAGGGATATAAACGCTTGTTTTTGCATGCTCATCAATTACGTTTCAAGCATCCGGTTACTGAGAAAATGATGGAATTTACGGCTCCCCTTCCTGCTGAATTACAGAAATTACTGGATCATGAAAAATAAATTTGAACTGATTATTTTTGACTGGGATGGCACCCTGGTCAATTCTGTGGATTGGATTGTGAGCTGTATGCAAAAAGCCGCTTTACAGTGTGATATTCCGGTTCCGGATACGGCGGCTGTAAAAAACATTATCGGTTTAAGTATCGAGAAAGCTTTGGAAAATTTGTTTCCAGGGATGGATAAAAAAAATCAGGAACATTTGATTACTTGTTACAGTCATTACTTCTTCTCCAGGCAAACCGGCAAAGAGGATTTATTTGATGGAGTCGGCGATATGCTGGAACATTTTAAATCAGAAGGTTATTTGCTGGCAGTGGCAACGGGTAAAAAAAGCACCGGGCTTGCCAAAGCCATGCAGGGAACCGGATTAGAAGTTTTTTTTGATGCCACCCGGGGTGCAGATCAAACCGCTTCCAAGCCTGACCCATTGATGATTAATGAAATTGTTAATGAATTACAGGTCAGCAAAGACAAGGTGGTGATGATTGGCGATTCCACACATGACCTGGAAATGGCTCGCAATGCTGATGTTTCAGCAGTTGGTGTATGTTGTGGTGCACATTCCAGAGACAAATTAGAGCACTACATGCCTATAGCCTGTCTGCAAAAGATAACAGAATTGAGAGAATTACTCGTTTGAAGCTTAGGTTTTATAAATAATGGATAATCAACAGGATAATATGAACCAGGAATTGGATAAAAAACCAGGGTGGGAAAAAGAGCTGATTGAAAAGTTGGCATTATCTTCATTGGATGAGCAGAAAAAAGCCCGGCGATGGGGGGTATTTTTTAAAACGCTGACATTTGCTTATTTGATAGCGATTTTGGTCATTGCTTTTTATCCCAAATTAAAGTCAGAAATGACCGTTGGAGGCAAAAAACATACGGCTGTTATCAATGTTCAGGGGGTGATAGCCGAAAATGAAGCCGCCAGTGCCGAAAATATTATTCAGGGACTTAAAAATGCAGTCAAAAATAAGGCGACTAAAGGGATTATTCTCAATATCAATTCGCCGGGAGGCAGTCCGGTACAGTCTCAATATGTGTATCAGAAAATCAGGGATATCAAGGAACAACATCCTGAGTTACCCATTTACGCGGTCGTGACTGATATTTGCGCTTCGGGCGGATATTATATAGCGTCAGCTGCAGACAAGATTTATGTTAATCAGGCCAGTATCATTGGCTCCATTGGTGTCATTATGAATGGTTTTGGGTTTGTTGAAACCATGAAAAAGGTTGGCGTTGAAAGACGATTGTTGACTGCCGGCGCACATAAAGCCTTGCTTGATCCTTTTTTGCCTTTAAAGCAGGATGAGGCCAGGCATATGCAGGGATTGTTGGATGAAGTTCATCAGCAGTTTATTGATGCGGTAAAACAAGGGCGGGGCGAACGCTTAAAAGATTCACCTGATTTGTTTTCGGGTTTGGTGTGGACAGGTGCTCAGGGAATCAAACTGGGTTTGGCCGATGAAATTGGCAGTGTGGCTTCGGTTGCAAAAGAGGTTATCGGGGCAGAAAAAATCGTTGATTTTACCCCTCAGGAACGATTACTGGACCGTTTGGCAGGTAAGTTGGGTACGGCATTTGGCCAGGCGATGAGCAGTCATTTTAATAGAATGACTTTTCAGTAAATAATTCAGTCCAGGTTCATAGGGTTTTTGTTAAGATTACTGTAAAATAAATCATGACAGTTTTAGACAGTTTGGTTTATGACGAGAGTATACGAGAGGGGCGGTGTTCAACAATATTATGCAAAAAAGAATAATGATAGTTTTAGTGATGTCCGGATGGTTTGGGCTTGTGCATGCTGGTGGTGCGCTCAAGTTTCAAGCTGATGTGACTTTAGATGATGCGGTTAAGCAGATTAACCAGCAGGCAGAATACAAGGTCCTGGCTACCAAGACAGATACTGTTGACGGTCAACAGGTACACGAGATAAAAGTGCTGAGCCCTAAAGATGGACACATTCAGTATATCCGGATAAATGTTAAAACTGGTGAAGTCATAAAATAAGATGCGTATATTAGTTGTTGAAGACGAGCCATTATTATGCCAGCAAATAAAGATTTTTTTTGCAGATAAAGGTTTTGCTGTGGATACGGCTGGTACAGGGGCTGAGGGCTTGTATCTGGCTACTGAATATCCGATAGATTTAGCCATTATTGATATTGGTCTACCTGATTTTTCAGGCATTACGCTCATTGAAAAGCTCAGAAAGCAACAAAGTACACTACCGGTATTGCTGTTAACAGCCAGAAACCGCTGGCAGGATAAGGTGGAAGGGCTGGAGGCGGGCGCCGATGATTATCTGACCAAGCCTTTTCATTTTGAAGAATTGATAGCCAGGGTCAATGCATTGATTCGACGTTCCAACGGAAATGCCCATCCTGTCGTCAGCTTTGCCAACATTGAACTTGATACCCTGGCCCAGGAAGTTTCGGTTGAAGGTAAGGTCGTCGAGTTAACGGCTTTTGAATACAAGGTCCTTGAATATTTAATGCTTCATCAAGGTGAGGTTGTCTCAAAAACAGTGTTAACAGAGCATATCTATGATGAAGACTTTGACAGGGATAGCAATGTGATTGAAGTCTTTATTGGCCGTTTGAGAAAGAAAATTGATCCTGATGGTGTAACCAGGCCGATTGAAACCTTGAGAGGGCGAGGTTATAGAATTCCTGCTGTAGAAGAATAGCCCCGGTCTTTTTCTCTTTCCACGTGAATTTTAATTCCTTAAGTTTTCGACTTATCTTTATTGCCGGAGTGATTCTGATTGCATTTTTTGCATTAGTCGCTTACGTATTGGAGCAGGCTTTTCAAAAAAGTGCGGAACAGGCATTAATGGAAAAACTCCAGGTTCAAGTCTATTCCCTGTTGTCGGTAGCTGAAATGGATAACGCGCTACGTTTAAAAATGCCACCTGTATTAAGGGAGCCGCGCTTTGAAAACCCGGGCTCAGGGCTTTATGCGGAAATCCGCTTATCGGATAAAACATTGGTTTGGCGCTCGCGTTCTGCAATCGGTATTGATTTACCCGTTTTGGATAATCTTCAACAAGGCGAATTCGTTTTTTTAAAAGATCGTCAGTTTTTTGTTCTTCAGTATTCTGTACTTTGGGAAAGCCAGACAAAATTTCAGCGTAATTATATTTTTGTTGTTGCCGAAGATGGCCGGTTTCTTTTCAACCAGGTGGCCCAGTTTCGAATGACTCTGATGAAATGGCTGTCGGGTATTGGCTTATTACTTATTTTTGTACAGCTGGTTTTGCTGCACTGGGGATTAAAGCCGCTCAGACAAATAGGTAAAGATTTGGCCTTAATTGAAGTCGGGGAAAAAGAAAAACTGGATGGGCGTTATCCCACAGAAATTCAGGTTTTGGTGAAAAGTTTAAATGGCTTGGTCAGCAGTGAACGTGCACATTTGGAACGCTACAGAAATACTTTGGCTGACTTGGCGCATAGTTTAAAGACACCGTTAGCTATTATCAGAGGCTGTTTGGAGGAGCAAAGTTGTAATCCACAGCTTGTTCATGAACAGGTCAGCCGGATGAATGAAATTGTCGAATATCAATTGCAAAAAGCCGCTGCCAAGGGTCAAAAAAAATTAACGGGTTCAGTCAATCTCTGCCAGATTTTAGACAAAATCACTGCCTCGCTCAAAAAAGTTTATCAGGAAAAAAATATTGCGTTTGAACTGCAAGGAGATGGTAAATGCCGGGTTTTTTGTGAGGAAGGTGATTTGTATGAAGTGGCTGGAAATTTGCTTGATAATGCCGCCAAATGGTGTAAACATCATGTTAAAGTGACGGTAACTGAGCTTGATGATCTTGACTATTCATTATTAATGACTGTTGAAGATGATGGCCCGGGTATTGC
>CAYLNS010000112.1:0-8769 GCA_964385115.1 uncultured Methylomarinum sp. | reverse complement strand
GGAAGTTATTTGAACTTTATCATAAACTTGTTATCATTAGCTGTATGAAACGGCTGTCATTTTATTTTTTAGCATTTATCACTTTCTGGGTTTCCAGTTGGATGGTGACTGATATTCATGCAGTTGCCGATAGTGCTATTGAACAGCCGCATCCGCTATTTTCCCTGCAAAAATCTCACGATTCTGTTTCATCATTGTCCAGCACACAGGCCCCTGATCATCATTGTGGTGTGTGCAGTTATGACCACGGCGGTCATATGGGACAGTCCTTGCCTCCGGTCAGTTATATCACTTACTACCAGGCTGTCAATAACAATACCCGCCCTGTTTACTCAGATTCGTTTAATTCAAGATTTACCACACCCCGGCTTCGCCCTCCAATCGTCTGATACCTTTTTCAGATTTAACTGAAACGCCCCGGATCCAGCTTTTTTAAAACTGCAGCTATGTTCTGTTATCTGCGTTTTATAGCGAGCTTATTGAGTCTGGTCATGCGTTTAACCCAGCCTTGTCATTGTTGAGCCAAACAGCGACACGTTATTGAGCATTACGAATTAAAAGTCATGTTATCAATAACCTGGAGTTTATTGCCGACAAGCCGGGTTAATATAACAATCTGAAAACCCTTTATTCTTAACTGCTAAAACAATCGCAGTTTTTATGGTGCGATGCGTACGTAAAGTTCGTATCGCTCAAAATAGCGCAGTTTAAGATACTTTATTTCCCTTTTGAATATTTGGAACCCTCTATGAATTCAAAAACATTAACGTTCTATGTTTTTTTACTCTACTCTGTATTAAGCACAACACTACAAGCTGAAGAAAGCAGTAGCCTTAACCACCTGTCTTCAGCAGAACGGTTATCTTCTATGACCGAGCCTGAAGGCAACCTGACCTTAAGTCAGGCAATCGCTTTAACACTGGCTCATAACCCTAAATTGGCAGCATTTTCTGAGGAAATCAGAGTCCGTGAGGCCACAAAACTTCAAGCCGGACTGTTACCTAATCCTGAGTTCTCGGCCAGTGCATCTAATTTTGGAAACAGCAAATTTCAAGGATTTGATGGTGATGCAGTCACTTTGCAACTCAGCCAGTTGATTGAATTGGGCGGTAAACGTGCTGCCCGTGTCCAAGCCGCGGAACTGGATCAGCAACTGGCTAATTGGGAATATGAAAGCCAGCGCATTGCGGTATTGTCCGCCATGGCTCAGGCTTATATAAACGTGATTTCGGCTCAGCAAAACCTGAAGCTGCAACAAGAGTTGCTCAAACTGACAGACAATGTGACTCATATTGCCTCATTGCAGGTCAGAGCTGGCAATGTTGCTCCGATTGAAGAAGTCCGGGCAAAGGTTTCCAGAACCTCCTCCCGGATAGACTTGCTTAGGGCCAAGCGCGACCTGAAAACCGCCAGAAAACAATTGGTAACTTTTTGGGGTGGTGAGCAGGCAAAATTTAAGCAGGCACTGGGTAAACTGGACAATATTCAGACGCCCCCTGCCCTGAGTGAATTGCTCGCCAAACTGGATAACAACCCGGAATTAAAGCGCTGGCTGACTGAAATTGAAAAACGCAAAGCTCTGGTTGAACTGGAACAGGCCAATGCCATTCCGGATATTACCGTTTCCATCGGTGGAAACAACTATATCAACAACGATGATTACAATCTGAATGCCGGTATTTCCATTCCTATTCCGGTATTTAATCGCAATCAGGGCAATATAGACCGCAGCCAGCGTCAGCTGGTCAAGGCCAATGATGAACATCGCCAGGCCATCAATAATATTCAATTAGCATTAAATACGGCCTTTCAGAATATTGAAACCGCCTGGATGGAAATTACTGCGCTTCAAAAAGAGGCTCTCCCGGGCGCCGAATCTGCATTTAAAGCCACACAACGCGGTTATCAGCTTGGTGAATTTGATTTTTTAAATGTCCTTGATGCCCAACGCACACTTTTCCGTATTAAGCAGCAATATATTCAGGCCTTGACGGACTATCAGATTAACCGCATCAAAATCGAACAATTAATTGGCAATATTTTTAAGACAGACGAGAGCAAGCCATGAAAATCAAATACGATAGTATTCTTATTATCGCCTTGCTGACGCTATCAATGAGTCAGTCAGGTTTTACTGAACAGCTTCATGATGAACATAATCATGAGCATTCCTCCGAGCAACATAATCATGAACACGAAGCCGGCGAAGAAACCAACCATGAAGACCATGAACATGAGGAAGAAGGCGGGCTGAGGTTTTCTGCTGAGGAATTAAAAGAGTTTTCCATTACCACACAGGCAGCAGGCCCGGGTGAAATACATAAAACCCTGGATTTAACCGGTGAAGTGATAGTCGCACCCGAGCGTTTATACCATGTCGTTCCCCGTGTTTCAGGCGTTATCCGTAAAATCTACAAACATTTGGGCGACCCAGTCAAAACTGGCGATTTACTGGCGGTTTTATCCAGCCGCGAACTGGCTGACGCAAAAGCTCAGTTTGTTGCCGCAGACAGTCTGCTGAAACTGGCCAATTCCAATCTGGCCAGAGAAAGAAAGCTGTATAAAAATAAAATCAGTTCCCAGCGTAACTATTTTACTGCCCGTCAAACACAAGCTGAAATGGCGATTAAACGCAAAGCAGCAAAACAGCGGCTGCAGGCTTTAGGGCTTTCAGACGATAAAATTGAACAATTATTGAACCAGCATGAACAGGATTTGACCCGCTACGAACTCAAATCACCTGCCGACGGTTTGATTATTGACAAACATGCCACCCATGGTGAATTACTCAATACCACCACTCGCAGCTTTACCATCGCCGATTTATCCAAAGTCTGGGTTAACCTGACGGTTTACCAAAAAGACTTGCCAATCGTACACAAAGGACAACAGGCTTTTATTGCAACCCGTTTTGGCACACCCGATCAGGAGCTCAATGCCGTCTCGACCATTGACTGGATCAGTCCGGTGCTGGACGAAAAAACCCGTAGCGCAACTGCCCGGGTGATACTGGATAATCCGGATAACAATTGGCGACCTGGCTTGTTTGTCAGCGCTAAGGTCACGCTTTCCCAAACCCATGCTGATATTGTCATTCCCTTGTCCGCATTACAAACCCTGGAAGGTCAGACGGTTGTCTTTGTCCAGCATGAACCCGGAGAATTTGAACCGCAAGCTGTCGTTACCGGCAAAAGAGATTTCAAATCTGTTGAAATTATCCGGGGACTTAAAAAAGGACAGGTTTATGTCAGCAACCATGCATTTGCCCTGAAAGCACAAATGCAAAAAGGCGAATTCGGCCATGGCCATAGTCATTAATAACGGGATGCTGACATGATTAATCATATTATAAACTTATCGTTACGAAGCCGGTTATTAATGCTGACACTGGCTGTTTTAGTCATTGCTGTTGGGTACAGTAGCTACCGCAATCTGCCGGTCGATGCTTTTCCGGATGTATCGCCTAACCTGGTCCAGGTATTTACCATTACCGAAGGACTGGCGCCAGAAGAAATTGAGATGTATGTCACCTATCCGGTAGAAGCCGCTATGACCGGCCTGCCCGGGATTGAAAAAATCCGTTCGGTGTCCAATTTTGGCTTGTCGGTGGTCAATGTTTACTTTGAAGATTCCATCGACATATATTTTGCCCGCCAGCTGGTGGGAGAACGCCTGCAAGAAGCGCGTAACCAAATCCCCGCCAGTTTTGGTGAACCCGCCATGGGGCCCATCTCTACCGGCATGGGGCTGGTTCTTTTTTATTATTTAAAAGATAGCACCCAGCAATACAGTCTTGAGCAACTTCGCACAATGCAGGACTGGATTGTCAAATTAAACCTGCAAACGGTTAAAGGCGTCACCGAAGTATTAGGCATTGGCGGTTTTATCAAACAATTTCAGGTAATTGTCAGACCGGATGCCCTGCTCCGCTATAACATCAGCCTGAATGACTTGATTGCCCGGGTACGCGCTAATAACCTGAATGTGGGCGCTCAATATATTGAAAAAAACAGCGAGCAATTTATTATTCGTTCGGTAGGACTGGCAACCGGTATTGAGGATTTAAACAATATTATTATCAAAACAGTCGATGGCCGGCCGGTCTTTTTAAATGAACTGGCCGATATCAAAACAGGCGGCGCCATCCGCCGCGGCTTGCAAACCCGAAATGGCGAAGGTGAAGTCGTTGCCGGCATGGCGATTAAATTATACGGTACCAATGCCTCCAGCGTGATTGAGCGGGTCGAGAACAAAATTGCCGAGATTAACAAAACCCTGCCCGAAGGTGTCAGTATCGTGCCTTATTACCAGCAAAAAGATATTGTTGCTGCTGCAGTGGGTACCGTCAGCAGCGCCCTGGTTCAAGGTATTATTTTGGTAGCACTGGTTCTTTTTGCCTTTATGGGCGGCTTCCGGCCCAGTCTGGTGGTGGCGCTGGCCATTCCGTTTTCGGTGATGTTTGCCTTTATTGCCATGGGTTTGTTGCATATGTCCGCCAACCTGATGTCTTTGGGCGGACTGGCCATTGCTATCGGTATGATGGTGGATGGCACCATTGTCATGGTTGAAAATGTCGATCGGTTACTAAGGGAATCCGACCCGGGCGAATCCCGTTTCCATGTTATTGGACGGGCCTGCCGAGAAGTCGGCAAACCTATTTTGTTTGCAATCGCCATTATCATTATTGTCTTTATGCCGCTGTTTACGCTGGAAGGCGTTGAAGGCAAAACTTTCAGACCATTGGCCTATACCGTTGCCCTGGCGATGCTGGGCTCATTAATCTATGCCCTGTTTCTGGCGCCGGTATTGTCCCATCTGTTAATGAAACGCGCCAAACATCAGGCCGGAACACGCCCCAGCCTGGATGAGCGTATCCTGAATGCTCTACTCAAACCTTATCGCCCGCTGGTGGAAAAATTTGTCGCTCAGCGGCGCATGGCGATTATTATGGCGGTTGGATTACTGCTGTTGGGCATGCTGGTTTTTCCTTTTCTGGGTTCAGAGTTCACGCCTAAACTACAGGAAGGAACTATTGTTGTCAGGCTGACCATGGCACCCTCGATATCCATCACCGAAAGTAAACGCAACACCCTGCTGGTTGAAAAGCGGCTGTTGAAAATACCTGAAGTCATCGAAGTGACCAGCCGTATCGGTCGGGGCGAAGTCGGAGCTCATGCTGACCCCATCAATTCGGCGGAGATGTATGTCATCCTGAAACCCAAAGATGAATGGCGCAATCCCGGCAATCAGGAAATTATTGAACAGGATATCCGGGAAGCAGTGGCTAAATTACCGGGTATTCGGGCCAATCTGACTCAACCCATCGAAATGACAGTCGATGAATTATTGGAAGGTGTCAGAGCCGAGCTGGCCATCAAATTATTCGGCGATGACCTGGCTCAATTAAAAACCAAGGCGGATGAAATTTCCGCCATAGTCAGTCAGGTGCGGGGAGCCGCCGACGTGCAGGTTGATCAGGTATCGGGTACTCCACAATTGGTGATTAAGCCCGACCGCATGGCTATCGCTCGCTATGGCCTGAATCTGGCCGATGTGCAGGAAGTCATCAAAAACGCCATTGGCGGTGTCACAGCCGGCCAGGTCTTTGAAGGGATTCGCCGTTTTGATATTCTGGTTCGTTACCATGAGCAATTCAGAGACACGCCGGAGACCATCCGTAACCTGCTGATTACCGGGCCTGACGGAATCCAAGTACCATTGGGTCAGATTGCCAAAATCGAGGAAATTGTCGGCCCGAGACAAATAACACGGGAAAACAATCAGCGTTTTATCACCATTCAAGCGAATGTGATTGACCGCGATATTGTCTCGTTTGTTGAGGAATCTCAACAGTCCATTGATGCGAAAGTCAGCCTGCCTCCCGGTTATTACACAAACTGGGGTGGACAATACCGCTTGCAACAGGAAGCCAACAAAAGACTGGCCATTGTTATTCCTGTAACCCTGCTGATTATCTCATTATTGCTTTACAGCAGTTTTGGTTCAGTCAAAAATGCCGCTTTGATTCTGCTGAATATTCCATTGGCGCTGGTCGGTGGTATTATTGCCTTATGGATAAGCGGACAAAACCTGTCTGTTCCGGCCTCGGTTGGCTTCATTGCCCTGTTTGGCATAGCATTGGAAAATGGTATGGTGCTGGTCACCTATCTGAATCAGCTCATCCGCGAGGGCATGTCTGTTGATGAGGCCTCTGTTAAAGGCGCTTGTATGCGGGTCAGACCGGTATTAATGACAGCCGTGACAACAGCCCTGGGTCTGATTCCATTACTGGTTGCCAGTGGAACCGGTTCGGAGGTACAAAAACCCCTGGCGACCGTGGTAGTGGGCGGCCTGATTACCTCGACCTTTTTGACACTGCTGGTCATACCGGCGCTGTATAAATGGTTTATGCCTGAAAAGGTGGAAGAATAATCTGTCAACAGCGCCTGTCAAAAGCTTTGACAGGCGCCAACTATGGAGTAATACCATGAAGTCACCCGAACAAACAGAATCAAGCTGCTGTTGTCATGGTGAACATGATGCGGCAGAACAACCCGCTATTGCCATTGATGAAGGCTTATCATTCAAAGTTGAAGGACTCGACTGCGTGGAAGAAGTCAGCATTCTGAAAAATGAAATCGGTCCCCTGGTCGGCGGCGAAGATAATCTGTTTTTTGATGTCATCAACGGCAGAATGACGATTAAGGAAAATGGCCAAAAAGTTGATGAAAAAGCCATTATTAAAGCAATAGCCGCAACCGGCATGCAGGCCAGCCGCTGGAATCCAAAAATCACCCGCCCGGATATCAGCCGCAGACAACGCTCCCAAGTTCTTTATACTTTTTTCAGTGGATTTTTCATATTCACCGGCATTGTCATTCATATTGTCCTGGCAGGCGCTTATAACGATGCACTGGCCTGGTTGTCTGCTCCGGATTTAACCACTTTCAGCTGGCATAAATTATGGCAATACCTGGTGCATTTACTCAATGCCCATACCGCACAGACCATGCCTCTGGCGGAAAAAATCAGCTATGGCATTGCCATTTTACTGGGCATCCGCCATGTTCTGCCCAAAGCTTTTTACGCCCTGAAACGACTGCGAGCAGATATGAACCTGCTGATGGTGGTCGCAATTATCGGTGCGATTGTCATTAACGAATGGTTTGAAGCCGCCGCCGTCAGCTTTTTGTTCTCGTTGTCACTGGCCATTGAAAGCTGGAGCGTCGGCCGCGCACGCCATGCCGTTGAAGCGCTGCTGGATTTAACGCCCGAAACCGTCACCATTACCGACGAACAAGGCCATGAACAAACGCTTGCCGCCGAAAAAGTCCAGCCCGGAGCCCTGTATATCGTCCGCCCCGGTGATAAAATCGCCCTGGATGGAATCGTCGAATCCGGCGTCAGCTCGGTTAATCAGGCGCCAATTACCGGTGAAAGTATGCCCGTTACCAAAAAAGCCGGTGATACCGTCTATGCAGGCAGCATCAATGTCGACAGCGTACTGCATATCAAAACCACCAAAGCCGCTTCTGATACCACACTGGCCCGTATTATCCGCTTAGTGGAAGAAGCCCATAGCAAACAGGCACACGTCGAACAATGGGTGGAAAAATTTGCCCGAATCTATACCCCAATCGTCATGGTGCTGGCGTTAGCAGTTTTCCTGATTCCACCCTTGCTGATGGAAGGCGACTGGCAGGCATGGCTGTACCGTGCCCTGGTTTTATTGGTCATCGCCTGTCCCTGCGCCCTGGTCATCTCCACCCCCGTCAGCATCGTCGCCGCCCTTGCCTGCTCTGCTCGCCAGGGCGTACTGGTAAAAGGCGGCGTTTATATCGAACTGCCCGCCCATCTTAAAGTGATTGCCTTTGATAAAACTGGCACCCTGACACAAGGCAAGCCTGAAGTAACCGGCATCTATCCTTTTAACGGTCATTCAGAACAGGAACTGCTCAGCCGGGCGGCAGCGCTGGAATCGCGCAGCAATCACCCGCTGGCACATGCCATAGTCGACTATGCAAAACAACAAGCGATTGAAATAGCCAAAGCGGATAACATCACTGTAATACCCGGTAAAGGCGTTACCGGTCATTTCAAACAAACTGATTTCTGGCTCGGCTCACGCCGCTATCTGCTGGAACGCAGCCAGGAAACCGAAACCATCACCCAACTGGCCGAAAAACTGGAACAACAGGGTCAAACCGTTATTGCCGTGGGTAATGACAATCATGTCTGTGGACTGATTGCGCTGGCCGATGCACTGCGCCCGGAAAGCAAACAGGTCATCCAGCAACTGCAACAGTCCGGGATTCAACACCTGGTCATGCTGACCGGTGATAATCGCATCACTGCCGAAAACCTGGCCCGTCAGCTGGGATTGAATGAATTTTATGCAGAATTATTACCCGAAGACAAACTGAAGCTGATTGATAAACTGGCCAGGCAATACGGCCCGGTTGCCATGGTCGGCGACGGCATAAATGATGCCCCCGCCCTGACCCGCGCAAGCCTGGGTATTGCCATGGGTACCATGGGCTCTGATACCGCCATAGAAACAGCCGATATTGCATTAATGAGCGACGACCTGAGCAAACTCCCCTGGCTCATCCGTCATTCCAAAAGAACCCTGCGCATCATCCGCCAGAATATCGTGTTCGCCCTGTCCCTGAAAGCCGCATTTGCCATCCTGGCCTTCGCCGGAATCGCCACCCTGTGGCAAGCCATCGCCGCCGACATGGGCGCCTCCTTAATCGTCGTCGCCAACGG
>CAYLNS010000111.1:0-8801 GCA_964385115.1 uncultured Methylomarinum sp. | reverse complement strand
AGAGTTACAAAACTACATTTCTAAAATAAATGCTCACAAAGCTATATTCCTATAATTAGGCAGATGCCAAGAATAATCTCTGTTCTTCAACTTGTACGCTTAAAATGTTTAAACCGGATGACAAAACTGTTACCGAATTATTAAGAGAACTTATATAAGTTATTGATTATAAAATAGCACGGGAATATATAATCGCCCTGTATTACAGTAGGCGTTCTGGGGGCACAATGCTTAATTTGTTGAACCTGAAAGTACAAGACAACCCATTGAAATAAAATAAAAATATGGTGATAACCGGGGGGCATAATGACCTGAGTTCGATGAATGAGCCCCCTTGTTGTAACTGGCAGATGTAATTCCTTGAGGTGGTATGGGCAACCGTTCAATCAGTATTACCTGAATTATTGACTATCAGTTCTTTGCCCTGATGACGGGGCACCCTCAGTAAGACCGGGGAACATGTGCCTCTCCCTGGCTATGTTAAAATCTGGTCACATTATTTCTTCTCTCATAACTCATGATTGTAAAATTTGTTCTGCCATTATTATTAAGCGCTGTATCTGCTTTTGCCGAGGAAGCTGTCAATACATTTGAATTGGATGAGGCGGCTCAACAGGCGTTGGATATTAAAACCATCACGCTTGAGAAAAAACCTTTGTCTGCAGAAACTGCAAGCTATGGCAAGGTGCTGGATATCAGCCCATTAATTAGCTTCAGACAGCAATACCTGCAAATTGAAATTGAATTAAGCGCTGCCCGGGCTCAACTGGCTATCAGCGAACAGGCGCTCAAGCGGGTCAAAAAACTGCAACGGGAAAACATCAGCTCCACAAAAAAACTGCAACAGCAACTCAGAATCTGGCAGGCAGACCGCGCTCGTGTGGATGCACTAACATTAAAACGTGACAGTTTATCCGCCCGCCAGCGTATTCAGTGGGGAGCAGAATTAACCGAGTGGTTCAGTCAACAACAATCAGCCCGCCTCAAAGCCCTGCTAAACGAACAAGCACATTTGTTTGAAATCCGCCTGCCTCAGAATTTTAATTTACAAGATTCGCCGGAAACGCTTGTTATTGCGCCAGGACAGAAAAAATACAGTATTCAGATAGCTCAGGCTTTTTTAAGTCCCGTCGTCGAGCCGCTTTCTCAGACCAGGCGTTATTTTTTTATCAGCGGGGATGAACGGCTGCAGCCAAACTTAACCTTCAATGTCTGGCTTGCCGATAAGCAAACTCAGCTGGCGGGATTTGTGATTCCAAAATCAGCCTTGCTATGGCATTTGGGGCAGGCATTTGTTTATGCCAAAGAAGATGAGGATGAATTTCATTCTGTTATTATCAATGACTATCAGCCAGGCTCAGTCGGCTACCGGGTTTTATCTGGTCTTGAGGAAGGTATGGAGATTGTTGTTCAGGGTGGGCAGGCCTTGTTGTCGTATGAATTTAAGACGCAAATCCCGGCTGATGACGATGATTAGCGGTAGTTTCGTAGTTGTTCAATCAGAGGCTGGTAATTGTCCAATAGTTGTTTAATGGCCATAATATCGACACTGTCGATAGCTTGTTTCAATTGCAGAGCATATTCTTTAAAACAGGCCACTGGTATGCGCTGTGCGATTTCATTCAATTGTTCGGCAAATTGCTGAAGCTCAGTCAGATTGTTATGTTTAGCAATTTTCTCACAGTGTGCCGACAAAGCCTGCAACTCCCCAACCAGCTCCGGCAACTTTTCGACTTCTTTAGCAGAAACTGTTAATTCAGGCACACCGTTAGCATGATCGGCCTTGGTTACGGTAGGTAAAAATTGTTTCAGAACCCTCAACAGTTCATGTTTGTTAATCGGTTTGTGACAATAAGCAGCAAAAACCGGCTCTTTTTGTAGCGGGCTGTCTTGTGTATTTTCTGATGCTGACAGCGCAATAATCGGCACCTGACTGAAAGAATGGATTCTTTCGGCGGCTTCCCGGCCATCCATTAGCGGCATTTTTATATCCATAATAATCAAATCGAATGCCTGCTCCTTTGCCATATGGACGGCTTTTTTTCCATTGCTTGCAGTTTGGATTTTCAATGGGGTTTCAGCCAGAATCGATTCAATCAGATTACAGTTTTCAGCGACATCATCAACAATCAGGATATGTCCGCCTGTAAACCGGAGCGTTTCATCCTGAACACTTTGAGCCGGTGTTTCGGCTGCCAGACAAGGGGCGATATCCACGCCGTTTAATTTTATTCTGAAGGTCGAACCTTTCTCCACTTCGCTTTCCAGCTCCAGTTGCCCGCCCATCATTTCTACCAGTCGTTTGCTGATGGAAAGTCCCAGCCCTGAGCCACCAAATTTTTTCTGATCTTGTTCATGCGGCTGTTCAAAGGCCTGAAAAACCAGGCGTTTGTTTTCCTCGCCAATACCGATGCCGGTATCGGTCACTTCAATAATCAGGTCCAACCGGCTGTGAGATTCATCTTCATTAGCTTTATAAGCTTTTAAACAAACACTGCCCCGCTCAGTAAAATTAACCGCATTACCGATTAAATTAAACAATACCTGCCGCAAGCGGACCTCATCCAGAATCAGGCTTTCAGGAATGTCTGAATCAATATCCAATTTAAAGTCCAGGTTTTTTTCATGCATTTTAATGCTGAAGATATTAGCGATATCCTGAAACAAAGCGGCTGGATTGCAGACTTTTTTCTTGATTTCCAGCTTGCCGGCTTCGATTTTGGATAAATCCAGAATATCATTGATTAAAATCATCAGATTCTGACTGGCAGAATGAATGGTCTTGATAAAGGCTCTGTGCTTTGGGTCTTTTACCTGTTCTTCCAGCAATTCGGTAAAGCCCAGTATGGCATTCATCGGTGTTCTTATTTCATGACTCATATTGGCCAGAAACTTTGATTTTGCCCGGTTTGCGGCTTCTGCATTGTCTTTGGCGCTAATCAACTGCCGCTCCAACAGTTTTCGTCGTTTTATTTCAAAAGCCAGTTTTCTGTTCCAGTAACCGACAAAACTCAAGATAAGTAAAAAAATCACTGCGGAAATAAATAAGGCTTTATAGTCAACACGTTCTGCAAAGCGGTATTTTCCCCATTTTTCAAAAATATTATTTCTATCCGTTTGATTGATATTCTGTAGCGCGCTATTCAAAATCCCCTGTAAAACCGGGTTGTTTTCAGGTACGGCAAAATTACGTTGAAAATAATATCCGGTCTTTCCTACAATCCGGATATTGTTCAAGCCCATTTCCGCAATATAAAATCCCGCCTGGGCTAACGGCAGCACTAATGCATCCATTTTACCGGTCGATACCGAAGTCAGCCCTTCTTTAATATCAGGCACTGTGTTAAATAACTCTTTGGGAAATTCATCTTCAATTTGCTCCAGATAGTCGGCATCTTTTATCACTGCAATTTTTTTATCCAGAATCTGATAGAGACTGTCGACATAATTTTCAGTATTGCGCATGACAATAATGACTGGCCCCGAGGCAAATGCCTGGCTGTGAATCATGCCGGGAAACTCACTTTTAATAACAAAGTCCACAGCATCCTGCCGGAACAGCTTTTTTAACTGTTGGTTATTTTGATAAGGCAATACCTCAATAGAGATGTTTAATTGCTGTTGAATCAGTTTTAAAAAATCAGCGGCTATACCCATGTATTGCCCCTGTTCATCAAAATCTTCAAAAGGCAACTGTCCTTTGGCGCCGGCAAAACGAAGGGTATGAATATGGTTTAGCCAGTTTTTCTGTTCCGACGTCAATATTGCCAACCCATCACCAAATCCCAGCCACTTTTGATAGATTGCATTTTTTTCGGCCGGTGTAATTGCCGCCAGTCCTGTTTCAATAATGGATGCCAGCAACGGCTTATCATTACGGGTGACAATATGAATGGGGTTAATGCCAACGATATCCCGGGTGGATTTAAAAGGGACGATGGTATTGATGCCCTGTTGCTGTAAGGAATACACCAGTGCACCATAAGTGTCGTATAACAAATCCGCTTTGCCTTCCAGCACGGCATCAATGGCTTCTCCAAAGGTGTCTACCGTGACTATGTTGATTTTCGGGAAATATTTTTTCAGTAGTTGAATATGAGCGTAGCCGGCCGGAATAGCAACCCGTAGACCATCCAGGTCAGAAAGTTTTTTTGCATTAATGTCACTGCGGATAAAGAAATAATCCAGAACTTCAAAATAAGGTTTGGAAAAAATCAGATATTGACTTCGCTCCCGCGTGTAATAAACCGCTGGCAGCACATCTATTTGCTTATTCTTGATTTTCTCAAGATTATTATGCCAGGTATCAATACTGACCTTGAATTTAAGACCGGTTTTTCGGCTGATTAATTGCAGATAATCATTGGCTATGCCACTGTATTGCCCGGATTCGTCAACAAAATTAAAGGGTGTCCAGTCAGGGCTGCCGCCTACAACAGCCACCGGATGCTGTTTTAACCAGCGGGCTTGTTCATCAGATAACAGTGTGGCGGAGACAAAAACTGGAAAACAGCAAAACAACAGGCAAAGAAAATAATGCGGGAAGAATACAAAATCAGGATATTTGAACAATCTGGATAAATTCATCAATATGCTCCAGCAAAATATCCACCAGTTCCGGATCAAACTGGCTGCCTTTATGCGCTTTTATGTATTCAATAATTTCATCCATGGACCAGCTGTCTTTATAGCAGCGTTTATGGGCCAGCGCATCAAAAACATCCGCCAGGGCAACAATCCTGCCATAGATATGAATATCCGTTCCTTTTAATTGCCTCGGATAACCTTTGCCATTCCATTTTTCATGATGTTCATGAGCAATAATGGCGGCGGCTTTAATCAGCCGCCTTTTGGAGTTTTTTAACAAATTCCAGGCATTACTGGTGTGCTGCTGCATGATGATGAATTCAGCTTCCGAGTATCGCCCCGGTTTATGCAGAATTTCATGAGGTACCGTCATTTTGCCAATATCATGCATCGGTGAGGCATGAAACAAAGTATCGACATCGCCGTCATCCAAAGCAGGGTGATATTTGGCCAGTAAAGCGCATATTTCAGCCACCCGGCGAATATGCTTGCCGGTTTCATCGGATGTGGCTTCCATCAGCTCGGTCAACATCCAGATAATTTCCTTCTGATTTTCTTCCAGTTCTGTCAGCAAGCGTTTTTGCTCAAATTTCAACTTGCTTTCCAGCGCAATATTATGTTCCTGTAATAATTTTTTGGCATGATAAAGCTGGATATGGTTTCTGACCCGGGCAAGTAATTCTTCAGCCTGAAACGGTTTGGTAATATAATCCTGAGCGCCGACGGCAAAGCCTTGTTGAATGGAATCGATATCAGCCCGTGCGGTTAAAAAAATGACGGGGATATCACTTGTTAATGGATTTTGTTTCAGTTTTTTGCAGGTTTCGTAACCATCCTGTCCCGGCATCATGATGTCCAGCAAAACCAGATCAACAGGATTATTGCTTTGCTCTATCAAACGCAGTCCTTCCGCGCCTTGTGTTGCATAAGAGAAATCATAACCGTCTTCTCTTAATATGTTGATGGCTACTTGTATATTGTCGGCAATATCATCAATAATCAGTATGTGAAATCTGGCATTCATGGGAAATATCTTTATTTAGGCGGTTGCTGTTTTTAGTATAGTTAGCCTTACTGAAATGTACACAGGCACTTTCCATATTTAATTGGAAGGGATTTTTCAAATATTTTTAAGCGTCTTATGCTCAGAACACTGGTTCGTTTTTCCATACGGTTTTCCGGCGTTATCATCGCCCTGGTCCTGATTTTATTAATCTATGGCAGTGACCGTTTCTCAAAAGCCGGTCTGGATATTTTTCCTGAGTTTGCGCCTAAACAGGTCATCATACAAACAGAAGCCACTGGCCTGTCGGCAGAGCAGGTAGAGCAGCAGGTTACCCAGATAATTGAAACCAGCCTCAGCGGGCTGATGGGATTGAAGTCTGTCCGATCAGAATCTATTCAGGGACTTTCTGTGGTTACCGCCATCTTTAACGAAGACTCTAACATTTATATTAATCGGCAACAAGTGAGCGAGCGCCTCACGCAGATTGCTGGAAAACTTCCGCCAGGCGTTGCTGCTCCCACGCCTGTCCCGCTGTCTTCTTCCTCGGCCACCCTCATGACCATTGGCCTGCAAAGCGACAGCCAAAACATGATGGATTTGCGTACACTGGCTGACTGGACATTGATTCCCCGGATTATGGCTGTTCCAGGCGTTGCCGATGTCAATATATTCGGCGGAGATGTTCGTCAGCTTCAGATTCAGCCAGACCCGATTAAATTACAGCGATTTAATCTGTCCATGATTGATATCGTCAATGCCAGCAAGGGGTTGGGTAAAATGACCGGCGGCGGTTTTATCGAAAACCGTAACCAGCGCTTCACCTTAACCGTACAAAGGCAGCAATCCTTAGAGCAGGTTCGACAACTCATCATCAAAAGGGAAAATGGCAATAACATTACCCTGGCACAAGTCGCGACCATAAAATATGCGCCACAAGCGGCCTACAGCGCTGCTCAGATTATGGGTAAACCAGGTATTGTCATGATGATTATCGGTCAGTATGGCGCCAACACCCTGGCTGTTTCTCGGCAAATAGAAACCGTTCTGGATGAATTTGAACCCCTTTTCAGTAAACAGAATATTCATTTTTACCCCCGATTATTCCGACCAGCTGACTATATTGAGACATCATTAAACAACTTGTCCGGCCATTTGATGCTGGGTGCTTTTTTTGTGCTGATTATCCTGTTTCTGTTTTTATTCAATATTCGCACCGCGCTGATTTCAGCGATTGCCATTCCTGTTTCTCTGGTAGGGGCGCTTCTTGTTTTAATCGAGTCCGGAATCCAGTTGAATATTATGGTATTGGGCGGCTTGGCGATTGCTTTGGGTGAAGTGGTGGATGATGCCATTATTGATTGTGAAAATATTTACCGAAGGCTGCGTGAAAATAAAAACACTGCCCGGCCGCAATCACGGTTTTCGGTAATTTTTAACGCTTCTATGGAGGTTAGAAGCTCGGTCGTTTATGCCAGCTTCATTGTGGTTCTGGCATTTGTGCCGCTATTGACCCTGTCCGGCATTGCCGGTCGCTTATTTTCCCCGCTTGGTGTTTCTTATATTCTGGCAATTTTAATGTCCCTGCTGGTTGCGCTGACACTGACGCCCGCCCTGTGTTTTCTGTTTCTGAATGAAAAATCCGTCAATCCTGAAGAACCGGTTTTTATTCTATGGCTTAAATCGCTGTATGTAAAAATAATGACCTGGGTCGACCGTTTTTTCACCGGGACAATACTGGCATCCATTATTTTGTGTCTGTTAGCTTTGCTGGCAATCAGCCGGGCTGAACACAAATTTTTACCCGAACTGCGTGAAGGTCATTTTATTGTCCATACCAGCAGCATTCCCGGAACCTCGCTTAAGGAATCAATCAGAACCGGGCAGTTGTTGACCCGTAAATTTCTTGATATTGAGGGTGTGGAATCTGTCTCGCAATGGGCCGGACGCGCCGAACGAGGAGCAGATACCTATGGCAGTCACTACAGTGAATATGAAATCCGGCTGAAGCCCCTGTCCGGCAGCGCCCAACAGCAAGTGCTTGAACAACTGCGCCGGATTTTAGACGAGTATCCCGGCATGGTCTTCGAAGCCAATACTTTTTTAACTGAACGTATCGATGAAACCATCTCGGGTTATACCTCCCCGGTTGTCGTTAATATCTACGGCCATGATTTGAATGATCTGGACAGAAAAGCCGGAGAAATTGCCGCCATTATGCAGACTATTCAGGGCGTTGAAGATATTCAGGTCAGGTCGCCCGCCGGTACGCCGCAACTGGAAATAATCCCGGACATTACCCGGTTAAAACGCTTTGGTTTGACGCCGGCAGATGTGATTGAAACGGTAGATATTGCCTATCAAGGCAAAGTAGTCGCCCAAACCACATATCATGCCCGGCCGCTGGATATTGCCGTCAGTTTATCTGAATCCGACAGACAGGACCCCGCCTATTTGAGGCAGCTTCCGCTGAAAACTCAGGAGGGTGGTCTTATTCAACTGGGTCAGGTCGCTGAGATTCGCCAAAGCCAGAGCCGTTACAATATTCTGCATCAAAATGCCCAGCGCAAACAAACCATTACCTGTAATGTTGATGACAGGGATATGGATGATTTCATACAGGAGCTTAAAGAAAAGATTTTTAAACAGATTAAATTCGAAGCCGACAGCTATCCGGAATTTACCGGTGCGGCGCTGGAACAATCCCAGGCGCGTTCAGAACTTATCCTGCATGCTGTAATGGCGGGCACGGGTATTTTGATATTTATCTATATTGCCATGGGGAACCTGCGTAATATGCTGCTGACCCTTTGCAACCTGCCTTTCGCCCTGCTGGGAGGGGCTGCCGCCGTTATTCTGACCGGCGCCAGCCTGTCGGTTGGCTCTATGGTCGGGTTTATCACTCTGTTCGGTATTACCGTTCGTAACAGCATCATGTTGATATCGCATTATCAGTATCTGGTCAGCCACGAAGCCAGCCCGTGGAATTTTGCCACCGTCCTGCGTGGCGCTCAGGAACGCCTTCCATCCATTCTGATGACCGCTTTGGTCACTGCGCTGGCCATGTTTCCCATCGCCTTTAACAGCGATAATCCCGGGCGGGAAATTATGGGCCCCATGGCTGCCATCATTATCGGCGGGCTGGCATCGTCCACTTTCTTGAATCTGTTCCTGCTACCGGCTATTTTATTGCGTTTTGGGCGTTTTAATC
>CAYLNS010000110.1:0-8852 GCA_964385115.1 uncultured Methylomarinum sp. | reverse complement strand
TTATTAAATAACTTGAAAGCCTTCTGTCGATTACTTTAATAAGTTTTGCCTGCCCGCTGTTTCCAATGTACTATCGACACATGGGCAAAAAACAACAAATCCTAGCCATAATCAAACCGGCCCGTTACGGTTTAGCGCCCCGTATTGCCAGCGTATTCATTATTATTCTTCTTTTAGCATCAAGCTTTTCCGTTCAGGCAGGCTTATCAAAACCCATAACGACAGCGACTGGCAAAAAAATTTATATCGCTGATATTCGTCAACGTCTTCACCAGTTGTTGAGAGAACTGGGCGAGCCTCGTTGGTCTACGCATGAACTGAATCGCTTAAGCCGTTCTGTTTCAGCCTATTTACGAGCCTTTACCGGTCGACAATACGATAAAACCCTGGAGGCTTTACGCCGGGGAGACCGCTACCGACCCATGATTCGAGCAAAACTGGCAAAAGCAGGCCTGCCCCGGGCCTTTGAAGCCATGCCCATGGCCGAAAGCGCATTCCGTTTTGATGCCCGTAGCCATGCCGGTGCCCGAGGACTCTGGCAATACATGCCGGCCAGCGCCCGTCATTATGGTTTGAAAGTCGGTCGACACATTGATCAACGAACGGATCCGGCCAGAGCAACTGATGCCGCGGTAAAATATTTAAAATTTCTCAATCGAAAATTTGAAAAGACATCTGTCTTGCTGACCATTGCGGCTTATAATGCCGGCGAAGGACGTATTGCCCGCATCGTCCGTAAAAGTGGCGTAAAAAACCGACGCCGGGGCTATAGCCATGTTTTGCGCTTCTTGCCCAAAGAAACCCGTGGTTATGTTCCGGAATTTCTGGCAGCCGCCTTGATTTTAAAAAAACCGGAATACTTTGGTTTTCCGGTCACCCGACAACAACCTTATCGCTTTATCCAGGTTCGCAAACCGCTCTCGATAAAGAAAATAGCCGGTTTGACCAAATTATCCAGTAAAAAAATCAAACAGCTTAATCCTGAACTAAAAAAACACCAGCGCCTTCCCACCTCTAATTATTTTCTTCGACTACCTGCCAGAGCTGCCTGGCGACTGGATAAAAAACTGTCTTCCGTAAAATATTGGAGGCCTCTGGCCAAGTCGATTAATTTTGACGACTCCGCCACCAAAACCGCCCGTCTTAACAGAAAAATCCAGCATAAAACAGCCAAAACCCATCGCTCTACTGCTCTAATCTATCAAGTCAAACGAGGCAATCACCTGGGCGGCATTGCAAAGATGTTTGATGTCAGTATTGCTTCACTTAAACGGGTTAACCATCTCCAGAGCAATAGAATAACAGCAGGGCAACGGCTGACCATACCGACCCGAAAATTATTAAGCAAAAAACGCTACCGGGTTCGCCCTGGAGATAATCTCGGTGTCATCGCCCAACGTCTGGGCGTCCCCATCAAACACTTGAAATTTGTCAACGGGGTGACAGATCCCCGCCGACTCCGCCCCGGGCAGGCACTGTACTATTTTAAATCCTGAGTGAGGACTTAACCTTTTGCATAGGAAATCAATTCAGATTGGGTTCCGGGTTTTTCTGAATCCAAACCTGCGTGGGATAGGCAAACTCCAGATGATTGTTTTTTAAAATCTCATCCAGCTTGAATAAAACATCCTCCTTAACTTCAAGCCACTCAGCCCAATTAACCGACTTGGAAAAACAATAAATCAATATATCAATGGAAAAATCATTATAGCGATCCAGAAACACCAGCTGAGTGGTTTTAATTCCCTGAGCATCTTCTCTTGAAGACAATCTGAAGTGACGCCTTTTTAATTCATTTTTTTGTGACGGATTGGCAATCCCTGGATGCTGTTTCAGCATTTCACGAATATCGTCCAGTGCATTCCTGATATCATTCATATTACTTTCATAGGTGACACCAATATACATTTTGATTCGTCTCCCCACGGCCCGCCTGTTCCAGTTTTTGACACTGGACACGGAAACCTGGGCATTGGGAATCGTAATCAGGGCATTATCAAAGGTACGAATAGTGGTACTCCGCAAACCAATTTCAGCCACTGTGCCTTCTACATCACCAATCTGCACCCAATCACCCATGCTGTAAATATTGTCGAACAAAATGGTGATGCCGCCAAAGAAGTTTGACAAGGTGTCTTTAGCAGCCAGGGCAAACGCCAGACCACCAATCCCCAGTGTCGAAACAATTGCCGTTACATTAATCCCAAAATGGCTGAGACAAATAGCCACCACCGTAATCAGAACAATCCCTTTGGCTACCTGAATACCTAAATTAAAAAGCTCTTTCCGTAACGCTTTATTCCTTTTTTGCATTCGGTTGATCTGCACCAGAACAACACTGTCCAAAATTTTAAATAACAGCCAGATAAAAATAATGCTGTAGATGATATAGGTAATGTTTTCAATTACCGGCTGAAAACCCGTGCGATAGAAAAAAGCATCACTGGCAAGGTCGATACCAAAAAACACCAGCAAAGTCCGTGCTGGCCGTCTGATTTCATGATAAATCAGTGTTTGATTTTCTTCCCCTTCATCAATGATATATTTTTCAATAAACCAGCTTGTGCATTTAAAAACAAAAGGGTAACTGAAAAATACCAGTAAAATAATAGTCAATGAAACACTGACGCCACCGATATCGATATTAAATGCCGCTAATTTATCATTAACGGGCCTCGCCCAATCAAATTGATTGATATAGCTGATGGCGGAAAATATGGATAAATCCTGATACCATTGCGTTGTAACAAACTGCCTGGGATTGCTGATTACAAAGCCCAAAATATCCTGGAAAGTATTATTAACCGCTTCAAACCGGGCCAGTTTGTTTTTAACATCATCAAGAATCGGGCTTTGTTGTAGCGTTAAATCATCCGATAATTGTAATTCCTTTGCCAGTTCCCGGGTCTTTTCCAGTAATTTTTGTGAATAACTGATAACTTTATCGATAGCAATATTTTCATTTGAAGCCTGACTAAGATAAATCAAATATTGTCTGATTTTCTGCCGGGTATTGCCGGCTTCCAGTTCGGCTCGATCCCGTAAAACCGCCAGGTTATTGCCTCGTTCCTGATTTATTTTAATCCGGGATTTTAATAAAGCATGGCGTTTTGCAGATATTGCTATCGGTAATTTTCTTACCGGATATTGTCTTAACAGATTACCCAGCTGGGTCAGCGCTTCATTTTTTTGTTCCAGTATCTGACTTAACTGTTTTTCATCTTCAGTGTTTAATAGTTTCTGATTATAATTTTCCAGTTTGGTCAGCAAGCCGAGAACTGTCTCCTGTTTTGTTTGCTTTTCGACTGGAGCAGTATCTGCTGACAAGGCAAAACTAAAAAATAAAATCGTAAAAAATAACCAGCCTCTCATGTTGATTCCTTAAAGCGGCTAACCGTTAAATTATCAATCAAACGCGGTTTACCCAGCCAGGCTGCTGCTAAAATCACTAAATCAGAATCCTGCTCAGTGGCTTTTTTCAAATCACTTTGCCTGGCAATAGAAAAATAATCGGGTTTGAAACCAGCCTGACTCAAAAACTTCAGTTGTTTCTGTTCAATATCCGCAAAGTCTCTGTTTCCAGACAAAATCTCATCCCGGGCCTGACATAATGCCTGATACAATTTTGGCGCAATGGTTCTTTGCTCAGAAGTCAGATAATGGTTACGGGAACTCATGGCCAACCCATCAGCTTCCCGGACAATCGGCATGCTCTGAACCTGAATATTAAAATTCAAATCCAAAACCATTTGCCGGATAATTGCCAATTGCTGAAAATCCTTTTCCCCGAAAAAGGCCATATCAGGCTGGACAATATTAAACAACTTACTGACAACAGTAGCCACACCATCAAAATGCCCTGGCCTGCTTTGGCCGCAATAGGCATCAGATATTCCCGTTACTTTAATCGTCACCAGCATTTCAGAAGGATACATCTGCTCTACAGATGGCATAAAAACAACATCCACCCCCGCCTGCTGAAGCATCTCAATATCGCGTTGTTCTGTTCGGGGATAACTGGAAAAGTCTTCACCTTCGCCAAACTGGATGGGATTGACAAAAATACTGACAACAAGCCGGTCCGCCTGTTCTCTGGCGGCTTTAACCAGGCTTAAATGACCATCATGCAAATTGCCCATGGTAGGCACCAGGGCTACGGATTCATGCTGCTTACGATAACAATTGAGGGTTTTCCTCAATTCATCAATTTTTGTACTAACCTGCATTAATAACAATGCTCCACGGCAGGATACTGGCATTGTTTTACTGCCTGATGATATAAAGCCACTGCCTGCTCGATACTGCCGGCTTCACCGATAAAGTCCCGGTAAAACTTAGGCCTTCTGCCACTGTTTATATTCAGAATGTCATATAAGACCAACACCTGGCCATCACAATCCACACCGGCGCCGATACCAATAACAGGGATACTGAGGACTTTGCTGATTTCAGCTGCCAGCAGAGCCGGGATACATTCAAGCACTAACATGGCCGCTCCAGACTCTTCAACTTTCAATGCATCATTAAGAATCTGTTCTGCTGACACCGGCTCTTTACCCTGAACCTTATAACTGCCTAGCTGATTTATGGATTGCGGCAACAAACCCAGATGAGCGCAAACAGGAATACCCTGTTCCGCCAAATGCTGGATGACTTTAAAATGCGGCCCTTCCAGCTTGACCATTTGCGCCCCGCCTTGCTGCATTATACGAGCGGCATTATCCAGCGCTTTTTCGGTCGTGCTGTAACTGGAAAAAGGCAAATCAGTGATAATAAATGCACGCTGCCGCACACGACTGACACATTGACTGTGATAAATCATATGCTCGACAGTCACCGGAATAGTGCTTGCCTGCCCCTGAATCACCATGCCCAGTGAGTCGCCTACCAACATGACATCAATGCCCACTCTGTCCAGCAAAGAACTGAAGCTGGCATCATAAACCGTCAGACAAGTGATTTTCTCACCTGTTTTTTTCATGCCCACCAAGTCATTGATGGACAAGGCTTTTAATTTTTTTTCAGAATATGGATTCATCATGTCAGTTTTTTTAAACCGTTTTTTGGACATTTTTTAAGCAAATCACCGAGAAACCCCAAACCGGGTACTAATAATTCATCCTCAGCAATTTCCTGTAATGGATAAAGCACAAAAGCCCGCTCCGCCAATCCTATATGTGGAATAATCAAATCTTCAGTGCTGATACTGTCATGACCATACAATAAAATATCCAAATCCAACGTACGCGCACCCCAGCGCTGCAGCCTGACCCGCCCCTGGCTGTTTTCGATTGCCTGCAATTGTTTTAGCAGCTCATGAGGGTTTAAGTCGGTCTTAATACACATCACGGCATTGATATAATCGGGCTGATCCTGGGGCCCCATGGGCGGACTGCTATACAAGGACGAAAAACCTTTTTCCTGAACCCCATCCAGACCGGCAACGGCTTGCCGGGCTTTTTCAATATGCGACGCGGGATTATCAAGATTGCTGCCAAGACCAATGTAGGCATCAACAAGCTGCCTGGAATAATCATTCATGACTCTGTTCTTTTCGGGGATTTAGAACGATACTGACCTCTTCTTCGCCCCCGTCCTTTGCGTACACTTTTCCGGGCGGGCTGCGTCATACTTCGCTGTCTTTCTTCATCGGCAAACTGAAATTCCGTCCACCAACTGGCAATTTCAGGGTCTATGCCGCCCGTTTCTGACCTTAATAGCAAGAAATCATAAGCAGCTCTGAAACGCGGGTGATTTAACAGGCGATAAGGCCTGACACCGGTTCGTTTTAAAAACCGGGCCTGTAAGGACCAGACTTCCCGCATTGCCTGGGTAAAACGCCTGGGTATGGAAATTACTCTGACTTGTTCAGCCAAAACCTCATTACTGGCTTTTTGCCACGCAACTGATTCATGCTCCCCCTGCTGCAGATAAAATTTAAAGCGCTCCTGCACCGGCTCCCATAGAAAAGCGGCCAGTAAAAAATACGGAGTAACACTTTTGCCGTCAGCTATTCTGTTATCAGAATTCTCCAGGGCGCGAATCACAAACTGCCTGGGAAACTCATCACTTTCTGTTGCCAGACAATGCTCGGTCGCCGGAAAAAGAATACCAAACAAACCATAATGCCGAAGCATTTCGAAACTTTGCAAGCCATAACCTGATAAAAAAAGCTTCAACACCTCATCAAAAAGACGTGCGGGGGGAATCCCTTTCAGCAAATGAGCCAGTTCGTGGATAGGTTGTTCTGTTTCAGGATGAATCGTAAACCCCAGCTTGACGGCAAAACGTACCGCCCGCAACATTCTGACAGGATCTTCACGATAGCGAACAGCCGGATCGCCAATCAACTTCAAAACGGCCTGCTGATGATCCTCCATGCCACCAGTATAATCAACAATGGAAAAATTCCGAATATTGTAATACAGGGAATTGACGGTAAAATCCCTGCGCCAGACATCTTCCTCTATCGTTCCAAAAACATTGTCACGCAGCAAACGACCGTCTTCGTGTACTTTTTGTAATTCACTGTCATTTGTTTCCGAACCCCGAAAAGTGGCCACTTCAATAATTTCCCGGCCAAAAAATACATGCGCAAGACGGAACCTGCGACCAATCAATCGACAATTTCGAAAAGTCGCTTTAACCTGTTCAGGACTGGCATTCGTGACCACATCAAAATCTTTTGGTTCGCGCCCTAATAATAAATCCCTGACGCAGCCGCCGACTAAATAAGCCTCAAAACCGGACTTTTTAAGCCGATACAATACCTTCAGGGCGTTATCACTGATTTGCGAGCGGGAGATATTATGCTCAGAGCGAGCATAGACACGCTTATGCGGCCGAACGGCGTCAGGCTCAGCATCGTTGGGACGTAAAATTTTTTTGAAAAACTTTAAAATAACTTTTTCCTTTTTAATTCGGACAATCAGGAATCAAGCCCAATATATCTACAGGCTTTTAATCAGACTATAATATCATTTTGATGAATTTTTTCTCAATCAGAAGCTTTCTTTTTACTTTCCCCTTTTTTATATAGTAGAATTGAAAGCTGTTACCATTACTGCATTTTTAGAAGGCTTCCTGTTAAATTCTAGCGAATGACGATTGAAGCCCTGCTAGTTTCACTACCTTTTTGCCTTGGGGGAATTCATGATTAAAAAAATTATAGACGGTTTTATCGACCATCCATTAATAGCCAGCCTGTTTGTTGTTGATCTTGCTATTTTGCTTTTACACAAGCCTCCGTTTATATTTGCATTAGTCATGCAAGGTGGGCTGGTGGCAATGAGTATGTATCTGGGGCAGAAACTGGCCTTATTTAAAGACTGAGTACCCAAAAAATCCGGGGAATTTTTGCTCATGTAATCTTTTCCCGGCACATCTTCCGCACTATGCTCCCAACTGGATGCCACAAACTCACGTAAATATTTTAACCGGCCGTTATTCCAGATTTAAACATTTCCTGCGTATCATGGCCGCAGTTTTATATGACGGCTTGCTATTACTGGCTGTTTTATTTTTAGCAACCGCCATTGCACTCCCTTTTAATAAAGGCCAGGCTTTTTCCTCGGAACAATTCTTATACCCTCTCTGGTTACTGTCTGTCAGTTTTGTGTTTTATGGCTGGTTCTGGACACACGGCGGGCAAACACTCGGACTTAGAAGCTGGAAACTAACCTTACAATCACTGAACAAACCCCGAGTAACCTGGTTTCAGGCTTTTATCCGGTTTATGGCAGCGTTGTTATCATGGGCTTGCTTGGGACTGGGCTTTTTGTGGATTCTGATTGATAAAAACAGTCAATCCTGGCATGACCATCTATCAGGGACTCAATTGATGTTAAATTCTGCTCAAACTCATGATGCCGAATAACATAAACCCGACACCATGGTTTATTTACCTCTGAATCTTATCTGGCAACCTGCTTGCATTTAACGGTTACGTTTTTAACCTGACAACGATATTTTCCGGCATAATCGCCACCGCATTCGGTACATTCCACTTCACCTTCGTTGATAACGGACTCAAGCCCCCAGCCATATCCCTGCTCTTCACACAAAAGTCTGGCATATTTTTTAAAGCGGCTATAACCTTTATAAGAATCCGGCTTTTTAACCACTTTTGCTATTGCTTTTTCCTTATCAACACAACCCGGGCCCGGCTTCATATCGCCCGTAACGTTTTTATAATTCCATTCATCAACCGCCAATGCCAAAGCAAAGTTTGAAAAAGAAAACATGGCGATTACCAAAATAATGTTGAGTTTCATATTATTCACCCTCTATTCACTTAATATTACTATTATCTTATATGAGTTTTTACTCTATCATTTTCATCCGCGATAAACAAAAAGATTTAATATTGACTATCACAAAAACAGGCTGATTTCAAAATAACAGGCCTATGTTATAATCGAAAAACCCCTAATCAATAGAGCCAAGAGGTGCTTACCATGACAAAAATAATAAAAATCTTATCGATTTTCACTCTTTTATTTGCAGCAGTAAATGCAAATGCTGAAATCATCACACTAGAAGATAACTCCAAAATACTCGGAAAATGGCATGTCGATGCGGCAGCCCCGGCTTTGCATAAAGAAAGAAGAGCTCAGGATTCAGTCTGGGAATTCAAAAAAGACAATACTATTACTGTGGAAGGAAAAGATGTTGTCAGTGGTCGTACCGGCATGATGAAGATTACACTCAAGTATTCCATTGTCGATGGAAAAATCAAAAAACAGGTATCACCAGGACGGAGCAAATATGAAACCTGTGCTGTGACAGAATTAAGCGATAAAAATATGACTTTGAAATGCACTTATCTGTATTACTTTTTGACAAAAATGTAA